>CABSEJ010000075.1 GCA_902476765.1 uncultured Blautia sp. | reverse complement strand
GGTAAAAACCATGATGGAGGACTACGGAAATCCTTCTGCCATGCATTTAAAAGGAGTACAGGCAGAGAATTATGTGAAGGAAGCGCTGCAGGAGATAGGAAAGACCCTGAAGGTACCAGAGAAAGAGATATATTTTACTTCAGGAGGAACGGAATCTGATAACTGGGCTGTTATCGGAACTGCACTGGCTAACCAGAGAAGAGGAAAACATATCATTACCACAGCCTTTGAACACAGCGCTGTATCTGCTCCTGTGAAATGGCTGGAGGAGAGGGGCTTTGAGGTTACAAGGGTTCCTGTGGATGAGGAAGGAAGGCTTTCCCTGGAGGAGTTTGAAAAGTCTATCAGGGAAGACACCATCCTAGTCACTGCTATGTATGTGAACAACGAAGTAGGGGCTCTGGTGCCCATAGAGGATATGGGAAGGCTGATTCACGAAAAATATCCGGAAACTCTTTTTCATGTGGATGCTATCCAGGCCTATGGAAAATACCGTATTTATCCCAAAAAGCTTCACATAGATTTGTTGTCCGTCAGCAGCCATAAAATTCACGGCCCCAAAGGCGTAGGGTTCTTATATGCAGACAGCAGAGTAAAAATCCATCCCATGATTCTGGGGGGAGGACAGCAGAAAGGTATGCGGTCAGGAACCGATAATGTACCGGGAATCGCAGGTATGGGAGCAGCAGCCAAAAGGATTTACGGAAATCTGGAGGAAAACATTGCCCGCATGAAGGAACTGAAGGAGTATTTTGCGGGACAGCTTGGGAAAATAGAAAATACCTTTATAAACGGGCCCAAGCCTCAGGACGGGGCTCCCCATATTTTGAATGTCAGCTTTGTGGGAGTGCGCAGCGAGGTACTGCTCCACAGCCTGGAGGAGATGGGGATTTATGTTTCCGCAGGCAGCGCCTGCTCCAGTCACAAAAGAGGGGGCAGCCCCACTTTGACGGCAGCAGGGATTCCCCAGGAGAGAAGAGAAGCGGCCGTGCGTTTCAGCTTCAGTGAATTTACCACGAAAGAGGAGCTTGATTATACCCTGGAGGCGCTGCACAAATTAGTGCCAATGCTTCGCAGATATGCCAGAAAGTAGAGGAAAGGATAAGTATGTATAAGGCTTTTTTGATTAAATATGCAGAGATTGCCATAAAAGGAAAAAACCGCTACATCTTTGAGGATGCTTTAGTAGAGCAGATTAAATACCAGCTGAGAGATGTAGAAGGCAGCTTTAAGGTGGTTAAAGAAATGGGCCGTATCTTCGTGTATCCTCAGGGAGAGTATGATTACGAAGAGACCGTAGAAGGGTTAAAAAGAGTTTTTGGTATTTACGGTATTTGCCCTGCCGTGGTGCTGGAGGACCAAGGCTTTGAGAAGCTGTCTCAGGATGTGGCAGAGTATGTGAAAAAGGTTTATGGAGACAAATCCCTGACCTTTAAGGTAAATACAAGGCGAAATAAAAAGACATATCCCATGCAGTCCATGGAGGTCAGCAGCCAGCTTGGCAGTGTGATTCTGGACACATGCCCTAATATGAAGGTGGACGTCCATCAGCCTCAGGTCACAGTAAATGTGGAAATCCGCAGTAAGATTTATTTATATTCCCAGAATATCCCCGGTCCCGGAGGTATGCCTCTGGGTACCAACGGAAGCGCTATGCTGCTTTTGTCAGGAGGAATCGACAGCCCGGTGGCAGGCTATATGATTGCCAAAAGAGGTGTTAAGATTGATGCTGTATATTTCCATGCCCCTCCTTATACCAGCGAGAGAGCCAAACAGAAGGTAGTGGATTTGGCCAGGCTTGTGGCCCGCTACAGCGGTCCTATTCGCCTTCATGTGGTGAATTTTACGGATATCCAGCTTTATATCTATGATAAATGTCCTCATGAGGAGCTGACCATTATCATGCGCCGGTATATGATGAAGATAGCAGAAGAATTTGCTAAAAAAGACGGTGCCATGGCACTGGTGACAGGGGAGAGTATCGGCCAGGTGGCCAGCCAGACTATCCACAGCCTGGCAGCTACCAATGAAGTATGCACCATGCCGGTATTCCGGCCGGTTATTGGTTTTGACAAGCAGGAAATTGTGGATGTGGCCCTGAAGATTAACACTTATGAGACTTCTATTTTACCTTATGAGGATTGCTGCACTATTTTTGTGGCCAAGCATCCGGTGACAAAGCCAAATATTCAGGTGATTAAACGTTCTGAGGAAAAACTGCAGGATAAGATTGAAGATATGCTGAGAGAAGCAGTGGAAACTGCAGAGACCATTCTCTGTGAGTAAATGCCTGGAAAAGCAAATGCAGAAATCTGTAGAAATCCTGTTGTTTCAGAGGGCTTTTCATTCTACTAGGAAATTCAGAGGAATTTCCTAATAGAATGAAAAAGGGCTGCCGCCAGATGGCGACAGCCCGCTTATAACAGCCCGGATTATACTAAGTATGGTTTCAGTGCTTCTAAGATTTCATCTAAAGCTGCATCAGCTGCATGGATATTCAGGTCGATTGCCTTAGATAAATCTAAGGAAAAAATACCCATGATAGACTTTGCGTCGATTACGTATCTACCGGAAACTAAATCAAAATCATAATCGAATTTTGTAATGTCATTTACAAAAGATTTAACTTTGTCGATAGAGTTCAGTGAAATTTTAACTGTTTTCATTGGAAAAATCCTCCCTTACCTTATTTTGGGTAGTTGCTTACTACAAGGATTATGTTACCGTTATTGGCAGAAAAAGTCAATATAAAAAAGGGAAAAATAAAACACAAAGAATCTGGGGACTATTCGTCAAATCGCTTAATATAGGGGGACTATAATGGATAAAAATATAAGAAAAAAAGTGGCTTTGCACAATTTAGGCTGTAAGGTAAACGCCTATGAACTGGAAGCCATGGAACAAATGCTTCGGGAGGCAGGGTATGAAATCGTGCCTTTTGCCCCTGGGGCGGATGTGTATATCATCAATACCTGTACGGTTACCAATATTGCGGACAGGAAGTCCAGACAAATGTTCCACCGGGCCAGAAAACTGAATCCGGAAGCCATAGTCATTGCAGCGGGCTGCTATGTGCAGGCCCAGAAGGACCAGGAACAGATAGACCAGGCTATTGATATCGTGCTGGGAAATAACAGAAAACAGGACTTGCTGTTTATTCTGGAAAATTACGAAAAAGGCCGGGGCCAGGAGAGAGAGCTGCTGGATTTGGAAAAACCGGTGGAATATGAAAGTCTGAAACTCAGCTCTACAGGAGAACACACCAGAGCTTATCTGAAGGTTCAGGACGGCTGCAATCAGTTCTGCAGCTATTGTATCATTCCTTATGTAAGAGGGAGGGTGCGGAGCAGAAAAGCAGAAGAAGTATTGGAAGAAGTAAGACGCCTGACGGGCAAGGGATACCAGGAGTTTGTTCTTACCGGTATTCATTTAAGTTCTTACGGAAGCGACCTGGAAGAAAAAGGGGGACTTCTGGAGCTGATAGCGCAGGTTCATCAAGTAGAAGGAGTAAAAAGAATCCGTCTGGGCTCCCTGGAACCCAGAATCATTACAAAAGAGTTTGCCCGGGCCCTGGGAGCAATGGAAAAAATCTGCCCGCACTTTCATCTGTCTCTTCAGAGCGGCTGCAACGCTACTCTGAAAAGAATGAACCGCCGCTATACCAGGGAAGAATATCTGGAAAGCTGCCGGCTTCTCAGGGAAGCTTTTGAGAATCCTGCCATTACCACGGATGTGATAGTAGGCTTCCCCATGGAGACTCAGGACGAATTCCTGGAATCTAAGGCACTTATTGAGGAAGTGAATTTCTATGAAACCCATATCTTTAAATATTCCAGACGGAAAGGTACCAGGGCGGACCGCATGGAAGGACAAGTGCCGGAGGAAACCAAGACAAGACGAAGCCACGAGCTTATAGAGCTGGGGGAGAAAAACAAAAGAAAATATATGGAAACCTTTCTGGGAAAAGAAGTGGAAATACTCTTTGAGGAGCAGGAAGAAATACAGGGGGAAAGCTTCTGGACAGGGCATACCAGAGAGTATATGAAGGTCCTGGTCAAGGCAGAAGAAAATCTGGAAAATCGTATTTTCAAAGCAAAAGTCACCGGTCTTGGAGAGGGCGGTCTCTTGAATTGCACAATATAATGGTTGAATTTCCCGGCCAGATATATTAGAATAGACGTATAGTTGCAGTGTTATGTTCTTTTTTAGAACCCCAGACAGCGGATAAAGAGAACGAATTATAGAGATAAGGGCGTGAATATAGAATGGCAAATTTAGAAAATACACAGTATTTTAATGTGAAGACAGACCCGGAAGTGCGTGTGAAGGAGGTTCTGGATTTAGTATATAATGCAATGGCTGAGAAGGGCTATAACCCGGTAAACCAGATTGTAGGCTATATTATGTCCGGAGACCCTACCTATATTACCAGCTACAAGGGAGCAAGAAGCACCATTATGAAGGTGGAGAGGGATGAGCTGGTAGAGGAGCTGCTGCGGGAATATATTAAGAATAAATCCTGGAAGCGTGGTTAATCCTATGAGAATCATGGGACTGGATTACGGCTCTAAGACCATAGGGGTAGCAGTAAGCGACCCCCTGGGCCTGACCGCACAGGGCGTAGAAATTATCAGAAGGGAAGAAGAGAACAAGCTGCGTAAATCTCTGCGCAGAGTAGAAGAATTAGTAAAAGAATATGAAGTGACTGAAATTGTTCTGGGCTTTCCGAAAAACATGAATAATACCATCGGGGAACGGGCTGAAAAATCGCTGCAGCTAAAAGAAACGCTGGAAAGAAGACTGGGACTGCCCGTTGTCATGTGGGACGAGAGGCTTACTACCGTGGAAGCGAACCGTACACTGATGGAATCCGGTGTACGCAGAGAAAACAGAGGTAAATATGTGGATATGATAGCGGCTGTATTTATTTTGCAGGGCTATTTAGATGCAAAAGCAAACCCGGATACAGTTTGATTTCAGCCTGAACCAGAAGGGCAGGTTTGGGTGAAACCGAGCATGTTTCCGGGTTCTGCCTATGCCTGGAAAAAATGAAAAAAGAAAGGACGAAAGTATGGAAACAGTAGTATTTGACGGAGAAGACGGAAGCGAATTAGAATTCGGGATTCTGGAACAGACCAGAGTAGGAGGGGTTAATTACCTTTTGGTAGTGGACCCGGACGAGACAGAGGATGAAAACGGAAGTGCGGCGTATATTTTAAAAGACATTTCAAAGGACGGCGAAGAGGAGGGCTGCTACGTATTTGTGGAGGACGATACAGAGTACGATGCGGTTTACAAGGTCTTTGCCGCCATGCTGGAAGATATTGAATTTGAGTAGGAACGGAATATTGGAGGAATTAAGTTGAAAAAAAATAATAACGGAAAATTGAAAATCATTCCATTGGGCGGACTGGAACAGATTGGAATGAATATTACTGCCTTTGAATATGAGGACAGTATTGTCGTTGTAGACTGCGGACTGTCCTTTCCCGAGGACGATATGCTGGGAATTGATTTGGTAATCCCGGATGTCACATATTTGAAGGATAATATAGAAAAGGTGAAAGGTTTTGTCATCACTCACGGCCATGAGGATCATATCGGTGCCCTGCCTTATGTGCTGAAGGAAGTGAACGTGCCCATCTATGCCACTAAGCTGACTGTAGGACTGATTGAAAATAAACTGAAAGAACACAACCTTTTGAGAAACACCAAGAGAAAAGTTATCAAACATGGACAGTCCATTAATCTGGGTTGCTTCAGGATTGAATTTATTAAGACAAACCACAGTATCCAGGACGCTTCAGCCCTGGCTATCTACTCTCCGGCGGGAACGGTTATTCACACCGGAGACTTTAAGGTGGACTACACTCCGGTATTCGGAGATGCTATCGACTTACAGAGATTTGCGGAAATCGGAAAGAAGGGCGTTTTAGCCCTGATGTGCGACAGTACAAATGCGGAAAGAAAAGGTTTTACCATGTCAGAGAGAACCGTGGGAAAGACCTTTGACAATATATTTGCAGAGCATAAAAACACCAGAATTATCATTGCCACCTTTGCTTCTAATGTAGACAGGGTGCAGCAGATTATCAATTCAGCCTATAAATACGGCAGGAAAGTGGCTGTGGAAGGCCGGAGTATGGTAAATGTAATCGGCACTGCAGCAGAGCTGGGGTATCTTCAGATTCCGGACAAGACGCTGGTGGAAATTGATCAGATTAAAAATTATCCTGATGAAAAAGTGGTGCTTATCACCACCGGAAGCCAGGGAGAGTCCATGGCTGCTCTGTCCAGAATGGCGGCTAACATTCATAAAAAAGTTACCATCAAGCCTAATGATACCATTATTTTCAGCTCCAATCCTATACCGGGAAATGAGAAGGCAGTATCTAAGGTTATCAATGAGCTGAGCCGGAAGGGAGCGGACGTTATCTTCCAGGATGCCCATGTTTCAGGACATGCTTGTCAGGAAGAGATTAAACTTATTTATTCTTTGGTAAAACCTAAATATGCCATTCCCGTTCATGGAGAGTACAGGCACTTAAAGGCACAGGCAGGGGTAGCCAAGGAGCTGGGAATTCCCAAGGAAAATATTTTTATTCTTTCTTCCGGAGATGTGCTGGAACTGAATGAAGAGGACCATGCAAGAGTCACAGGCAAAGTTCGTACCGGCGCTATCCTGGTGGATGGTTTAGGCGTGGGAGACGTGGGAAATATTGTTCTGAGAGACCGTCAGCATTTGGCGGAGGACGGTATTATGATAGTGGTTCTCACTTTAGAAAAACACAGCGGCACTCTTTTGGCCGGGCCGGATATTGTATCCAGAGGCTTCGTGTATGTAAGAGAGTCAGAAGATTTAATGGATGAGGCCAGAATTGTTGTGGAGGATGCCATAGACGTATGTCTGGATAAACACATAACCGACTGGGGAAAAATTAAGAACATTATTAAAGATTCCCTGGGAGATTTTTTGTGGAAGAGAACTAAGAGAGACCCAATGATTCTGCCAATCATTATGGAGGCATAAAGATGAGTTTTATTGATACCTGTACAGATATGCTGATTTCCGCAATCCGTAACGGAAGCGTGTATAAGCAATACTGCCAGGCTCTGGACGCAGTAAACAGGATTCCCGGACTGAAGGAGCAGGTGGATGATTTAAGACGCCTGAATTACAGGGTGCAGAATCAAAGTGAGGACGTCAATCTCTATGAGGTCATAGATGATTTGGATGAGCGGATGGAAGAACTGTGCAAAATCGAGGAGGTCAACCAGTTTATGGAGGCAGAGCTGGCCTTGTGCAAGCAGCTTCAGGGTATCAGTACGGCGATTCACCAGGGGATAAATCTGGATGTACCGGAATTATCATAGGGCAAGGAGAACAATATGGGAAAACAAATCAGAAAACAAAAGAAATCATTCATTATAGCAGGAGGCTTTTTCCGGTTTGTGCTTTACGTCTGTGTGGTGGTTGCAGTTATTTTTGTAGGGAAATCCGCTTATGATTTCGGTTATGATATATTCTATCAGCAGCCCATGTCTTCCCAGGAAGAGGGCAGGGATATTACCGTAGTGGTAAAACAGGGTGATTCCGTGTATCAGATTGGAAGGACACTGGAGAAAAAAGGACTTATTGAGGACGCTAAGGTGTTTGTGGTCCAGGAAATACTGTCTAATTACAAGGGAAAGCTGCAATCAGGGACCTATATTTTAAACACCAGTATGACGGCGGATGAAATGATGGAGATTCTGGCTAAGATAAATCTGAAGGGCCAGCCGGACCAGACGGATGCAGAGGGAAATACTCAGGAAGGCAGCTCCCAGATTAAGGATGATTCCCAGGCTGCATCCCAGCCTCAGGATGAAGGAGGAGAAGAGCAGTGATTGTGGATGAGCGTATGACTGCCTTTATCAACTCTCTGGACAGGGGGAATACGGACTTTCTCAATGAACTGGAGCTTTCTGCTCTGGAAGAGGGAGTTCCCATTATCCGCAGAGAAATGCAGAGCTTTCTGAAGGTGCTGCTTCTCATGAAAAAGCCTTGCAGAATTCTGGAGGTAGGAACCGCAGTGGGATTTTCCGCTCTGCTGATGGCCCAGTACGGACCCCGGGATTGCCGGATTGTTACTATTGAAAATTATGAGAAAAGAATCCCTGCTGCAAGGGAAAATTTTAAAAGAGCGGGAAGACAGGAGCAGATTACTCTTTTGGAGGGAGATGCCCGGGATGTACTGAAAACCCTGAAGGGGGCCTTTGATTTTATATTTATGGATGCTGCAAAAGGTCAGTACATTCACTTCCTGCCGGATATTTTAAGGCTGCTTGAAGAGGGCGGCCTTTTGGTTTCTGACAATGTGCTGCAGGATGGGGATATTGTGGAGTCTCATTTTGCAGTGGAGCGGAGAAACAGAACTATCTATAAGCGCATGCGGGAATATCTCCGTGCGCTGAAAAACCACCCGCTTTTAGAAACCTCTATTCTCCCTTTGGGGGACGGGGTAGCTTTAAGCGTAAAGAGACAAGGAGAGAAAGAGCATGAGCCGAAAACCTGAATTATTGATACCCGCCAGCAGCCTGGAAGTTTTAAAAACGGCGGTTATCTTTGGGGCAGATGCGGTATACATTGGCGGCGAGGCCTTTGGTCTGCGGGCTAAGGCGAAAAACTTTTCCATGGAGGACATGAGGCAGGGGATTGCCTTTGCCCATGAGAGAGGCGCCCGGGTTTATGTGACTGCCAATATTCTGGCCCATAACGAAGATTTGGAAGGTGTGAGGGAATATTTTCGGGAGCTTCGGGAAATAAAACCAGACGCTTTGATTATTTCAGACCCGGGAGTTTTTATGATAGCCAAGGAGGTTTGTCCTGAAATAGAGCGCCATATCAGTACCCAGGCCAATAACACCAATTACGGAACCTACCAGTTCTGGTGGCAGCTGGGGGCTAAGCGTGTGGTAAGTGCCAGAGAACTTTCTTTGGAAGAGATACGGGAGATTCGTGCCCATATTCCGGAGGAGATGGAAATCGAGACTTTTATCCATGGAGCCATGTGTATCTCGTATTCCGGCAGATGTCTATTGTCTAATTTCTTTACTGGACGGGATGCCAACCGAGGCGCCTGCACCCATCCCTGCCGCTGGAAATACTCCATCGTGGAGGAAACCAGGCCGGGAGAGTATATGCCTGTGTATGAAAATGAAAGGGGGACCTACATTTTCAATTCCAGGGATTTGTGTATGATTGAACACATGGATGATATTCTCACCTCGGGAATCGATAGCCTGAAGATAGAGGGACGTATGAAAACTGCCCTTTATGTGGCCACAGTGGCCAGAACCTACCGGAAAGCTATAGATGATTATCTGGAGAGTCCGGACAAATACAGAAGCAATATGGCATGGTATCAGGAGCAGATTAGAAGCTGCACATACCGCCAGTTTACTGCCGGATTTTTCTATGGAAAACCGGATGAAAACAGCCAGATTTATGATAATAATACCTATGAAAAAGGCTATACCTACCTGGGAATTGCAGGAGAGGTAAAAGACGGGTTGTGCAGGCTGGAGCAAAGAAATAAATTTTCCCTTGGGGAAGAAATTGAAATCATGAAGCCTGACGGAAGAAATGTGCCGGTGACGGTGAAGCGTATTCTCAATGAGGAGGGAGAGGAGCAGGAAAGCGCTCCCCATCCCCAGCAGGTGCTGTATGTGGAACTGAGCCAGGCACCGGAGTATTATGATATTTTAAGAAGGCGGGAAACATCATAAAAAGACAGATGAAGGTTGGATATTTTCAACTTTCATCTGTTTTTTTGGCTCTATTTTAAAAATTCAGAGATTACTAGCTTAATAACCTTTTTTTTGGACGAGGAGAGCTGTCGAAATGAGCGTATATAGTCAAGCTCCTCGGAATTTAGGGATTCTTCTACATAGTTGTCATATTTTTGTTCTATTTCTGTATTTCCAACTAAATAGTCTATAGATATTTCAAAAAAATCAGCTATTTTTTTTAAGGTAGATATATCGGGTTCAGAGATGTCATTTTCATATTTATATACGGATTGTTGGCTAATATCTAAATAATTTGCAAGTTTTTGCTGGCTTAACCCTTTTTGCTGGCGTAGTTTTTTTAGATTTTCCATTTAGTAAATCACCTCATTTCTTTAATAATTTTAGCAGTAATAAAATCATATGAATAAAACTAAAAAGTTGTTGAAAATAAAACTAAAATAGTTTAAAATGATATAGAAAGGAGGGAACCTATGAATAAAAAATTAGCAACTATTTTATTAGCAGTTTTGACTATATGTTTTCTATTACTAGGAGTTATTTTTAAAAATACTGCAGAAAAACAAAGAGGAGTAGCTGTGTCTACAGGTGCAATAATCAATGGGAATGTTTCCACTATATCTTCTGGTAGGATAGGTGCTAACCAGGAGAAATATGCAATATTTAATAAAGCCGGAACATATTTTTATGTTTTTGCTGGTATTTCTGGATTGATTTGCATCATAACAGTAGTAAGTAGCAAAAGAGATTAATATTTAAGGAGGCAAATTACGAATAAAACAGAAGTAAACAGATGGTTGGGTATTAAAAATAGTAGATTATAAAAATAGTAGGAGGATTCGTATGTACGTGCAAAATCATGGCATAGATGTTATGGAGATTTTACCCATATTTTTTGGGGTGTTAATAGGAATGGCAATTATTTTGTGGGGGATTTATTTTTTTATAAAAAAGCAAGATGATAAAAAACCCATTGTTAAAAGGAAAGCTAAAATTTTGGAAAAGCCCGTAGAGCAGTTTAATGTAGTATGGTATGTAGTAGAATTTGAAAATGGGGAAAGGAAAAAGCTTAGAAGTTTTCAGGGAAATGGAATTATATTAGCAGTAGGCGACAAAGGAACGATAAGTTTTCAGGGAAATACTATCAAATCTTTCCAAAGAGAAGTCTAAGGTTCCAGCCGGACACTAACGTTGCTGTATCCGGCTGATTTGTTGGTTTTTCAGAAGGCCTCCCGAAGCTTTAAAAGTGCATTTTTTTCAATACGGGACACATAAGAGCGGCTGATATTCAGCCGCTTTGCTATTTCCCTCTGGGTCAGCTCCCGCTCTCCGTAAAGGCCGTAGCGCAGGGTGATGATTTTCTGCTCCCTGGGGGAAAGGACTTTGGGAAGAAGCTGGTACAGCAGGTCTATATCCTGTTTCAGCGAATAATTTTTTACCACATCTACGGGTTCCGTCTCAATCACATCCAGCAGGCTGATTTCATTTCCTTCTTTATCCGTGCCAATGGGCTCGTAGAGGGAAACCTCCTTGCTGGATTTTTTCTTAGAACGCAGGAGCATGAGAAGCTCATTATCAATACATCTGGCCGCATAGGTGGAAAGCCTGCTGGCTTTCCCGGCATCAAAGGTGTGGATGGCTTTTATGAGGCCAATGGTTCCTATGGAAATCAAATCGTCTAATTCCTCCACGGCTCCCTGATACTTTTTTACAATATGTGCAACCAGACGTAGATTCCGCTCAATCAGGATATTTTTTGCTTCCAGGCTGCCCTGTTTGTATTGCTGAAGATAATATTTTTCTTCTTCCGGGGTCAGGGGCTTTTGAAATGTTTTCACGCAGGCTTACCTCAGAGGAATTTAATTCTATTTTATGTCAGAAGAAAGGATTTAGTGCTTTTCCATTGTAAATTCTCTTCCGGTGTGGTACAGTAACAGAAAGAAATATCTGAAATTCCGGCAGTTCTGCCAAAATTCCAATCATTATAAAGTATAAAATAAAGTATAAAGAGTAATCCGGTTATTTATCGAACGATGTACTTTGAACGTGTCAGTACACCAGGTATTTAACAATCCTTATATGAAAGGGTTCGGGTTAACTGCGGATTATGATAAGGAGTGAAAAATTAGAATGAAAGATAAGGAGGTAGTATGTACAGCAGTATAGTATCAGCGGCTATTTTAGGGGTGTCCTGTGTGCCGGTGCAGGTGGAGGCAGATGTGAGCAACGGGCTTCCCATGTTTTCTATGGTGGGCTATCTGTCTTCCAGGGTCCGGGAAGCCCAGGAACGGGTGTGGACCGGACTGAAGAATGCAGGATTTGCCTTTCCGCCCAAAAGGATTACGGTGAATCTGTCACCGGCGGATATTAAGAAAGAGGGAACTATGTTTGACCTGCCCATTGCGGCGGCCCTTTTGGAGGCCTTTGGGTATCTGGATAAGGAAAAAACAAAAGGAGTGTGTATGGCGGGAGAGCTGGGGCTCAGTGGACAGGTAAAAGGAGTTCGGGGAATTCTGCCTATTGTGGACACGGCCAGAAAAACAGGATGCAGGCTGTGTATTGTTCCAAAAGCAAATTTAAGGGAAACAGAATTTGTAGAGGGCTTTCCTATTCTGGGGGTAGACAGTATACAGGAATTTATGATCCATGCGGAACAGGAAGACTGGGGAGCACGGGAAAATCCCAGAAGGGAATGGAACTGGAGAGAGACAGACGGAGAAGGGGATTTCTCAGAGATTTTAGGACAGGAAGCGGCTAAGCGGGGGGCAGTGATTGCTGCCGCAGGCTTTCACAATATTTTGTTTATCGGTACCAAGGGCTCCGGTAAAACTATGCTGGCTTCACGAATGGCGGGAATTTTTCCGGGAATGTCCAGAGAGGAGAGTATGGAAGTGTCCAGAATCTATAGTATAGCAGGGCTGCTTCCGGGAGACAGGCCTTTGGTAAGGAAGCGTCCTTTCCGCAGTCCACACCATACGGTGACAGCCAAAGCTATGGCGGGAGGGGGAAATTTTCCTGTGCCTGGGGAGATTACACTGGCCCACAAGGGTATTTTATTTTTAGACGAGCTGCCGGAATTCCGGAGGGAAGCTTTGGAGGTGCTGCGCCAGCCTCTGGAAAACCGGAAAATCTGCATTTCCCGGCTGGGAGCTTCCTATGAATTTCCTGCAGACTTTCTGCTGGCCGCAGCCATGAATCCCTGCCCCTGCGGCTATTACCCTGATATGAACCGATGTACCTGTACCCAGTCTCAGGTCAGCCGTTATCTGAAAAAAATCAGCGGCCCCTTGCTGGACCGGTTTGACTTGTGTACGGAAATGAGGGATATTCCCGGAGAAGGGCTGTGGGACAAGGAAAAAGGAAAGACCTCCCGGGAAATACGGAATGAAATTATAAAGGTTCATAACCTGCAGAAAGAAAGATACAAAAATACGGATATCCGATTTAACAGCCGTCTTTCAGGGAAAGATACGGAAAAATATTGTCCCCTGGAGGAAGAGGCCAGGACTCTTTTGAAAAGGGCTTATGAAAAAATGGAGCTGAGCCTTCGGGGATATCACAAGATTTTAAAAACCGCCAGAACCATTGCGGACTTAGAGGACAGAGAAAGCATTGGTCCGGAGCATATCAGCGAGGCTGTTTTTTACAGGGCCATGGATAAAAAATACTGGAAATAATCAGAGAGAGGGGTACATATTATGGAAGAAAGAGGAATACTATGGGAATGCAGATACACAGATGAGGCCTATCCCAACAGGCTGAGGCCCTATGGAGACATGCCTAAAATTTTGTATGTAAGAGGAAAACTCCCCGGAGAGGAGAAAAAAACAGCAGCTATTGTGGGAGCCAGGGACTGCAGCCGTTACGGTGCCATGCAGGCCTATAAATTTGCCAGAAAGCTGGCGGAAAACGGGATACAGATTATCAGCGGCCTGGCCCGAGGTGTAGACAGCTTTGCCCACAAAGGAGCCCTGGATGGAGGAGGAGATACCTTTGCGGTTATGGGCTGCGGAGGTGACATTTGCTATCCTGTCCAGAACCGGCAGCTGTATGAAAGTATGAAAAACAAAAGAGGTGGGATTTTATCGGAATTTCCGGATAAAACCCCGCCCTATGGGAGAAACTTTCCCATGCGCAACCGGATTATCAGCGGACTGGCGGATTTGGTGCTGGTAGTGGAAGCCAGAGAGAGAAGCGGTTCCCTTATTACCGCAGGCTATGCCCTGGACCAGGGAAAACCGGTATACGCTGTTCCGGGAAGGATTGGGGACCTGTTAAGCCAGGGTACCAATAAGCTTATATCTGACGGAGCAGGTATGGCTTCTTCTGCGGAAATCCTTTTAGAAGAGCTGGGAATGACCGCCCAAGGTTGTGGGGATTTCGGACAAATTTCGAAGATAAGACTTGCAAGCCAGGAAGAAATGGTGTATAGTTGTCTGGATTTACAACCGAAAAATATAGAAGAGATATTTCAGGAAACCGGCTTGGACGTGAAGGAAATAACCGGTATTTTACTGAAATTGGAATTAGAAGGGCTGATTGAGGAGCCTGTAAAGAATTACTATGCCAGAGCAGGAGGTTGAAATGGCGAAAAATCTTGTGATTGTGGAATCACCGGCAAAGGTAAAGACAATTAAAAAATTTCTTGGTTCTAATTATGAGGTTATGGCCTCTAACGGTCATGTGCGGGATATGCCAAAGAGCCAGCTTGGTTTTGATGCAGAGCATGACTATGAGCCTAAATATATTACCATTCGTGGAAAAGGAGATATTTTAGCAGCCCTGAGAAAGGCAGCCAAGAAGGCAGACAAAGTTTATCTTGCAACCGACCCTGACCGTGAGGGAGAGGCAATTTCCTGGCATTTATCCTATGCCCTGAAGCTGGACAAGAAGAAAATGCGCAGGATTACTTTTAATGAGATTACTAAAACTGCAGTTAAGGCATCTATCAAACAGGCCAGAGATATTAACATGGATTTGGTGGATGCCCAGCAGGCCAGAAGAATGCTGGACCGTATGGTAGGTTATGAAATCAGTCCCCTTTTATGGGAAAAGGTAAAGAGGGGATTAAGTGCAGGAAGAG
>CABSEJ010000074.1 GCA_902476765.1 uncultured Blautia sp. | reverse complement strand
GCACGGTGGTGTGAGAGGACGGCTAATCAACTAATGGTTAGCCTCCTACTCGATTGTGCCTGAAAAAGAATAAAAAAGTGAACGTGTTTACTTGACTTTGTAAAATATAAGGCTTATAATAATGATAAAAGTAAACATGTTCACTTTTATGGCGCAAAGCAATAGGAAAACGATAGGTAAGAAAATATAAAAAAGAGAAGCAGCAGAAGCCTGCCGCAACAGCCGGAGGCAGATGCAGGAGGAAACCTGATTAGTAGGAAAGGAGAAGGTCTATGGCAGATAAGAACAGGCCTTTAAGGCTGGGGATGCATACCTATACCCTGCATTTTTTTGGACTGGGAGAAAGTTGGGGTTTTGGAAAGGATTATTATTTTCAGCAGACTATGTCTCTCTATGAGCTGATGGATAAAGCCGTAGAGTGGGAGCTGGACGGATTGCAAATTACAAAGGTGGATTTACTGACTACGGATAAGGAAAATCCCTTTGGCACAGAAAATTTAAAGAAAGTTGGGGAGGCGGCCAAAGACCATGGCCTGTTTCTGGAGTTTAATGCTTCTTTTCATGCGGGAAGCGATTCCAGGGTGAATTGTACGGTCAAGGAGGCCCTTGAAATTGGATATGCCTTGGGAGCAGAGCTGGTAAAGTTTAGTCTGGATATTGTAAGACCCAGGGAGCTTTACGGCTCCTGTATGCATCCGGAGGTGATGAGGCAGATGGCTTTGCGGTACCAGGAATTTCAGGAGGCCATTCCTTTGATAGAAAAATTTGGCATGCAGGTGGCTATTGAGAATCATACAGATACCTTTGCAGATGAGATTCTCTGGATTGTGGATAAACTGAATCATCCTCTTATCGGAACCTGTGTGGATACCATGAATCCCCTGCAGGTTATGGAGAACCCTTATTATGCTATGGAGCGGATGCTGCCTAAGGCATTCTGTTGTCATTTTAGTGATGACATTATGGTGGTGGACCCTTTGGGCGTACATGACATAGGTGCCCCTCATGGTCAGGGTTCTATGGATTGCCCCAGAATGGTGAGACAGATTCGGGAGCTGTCTTCCATGGACAAGATTATTTTTGAAAATGAGATTGCTTTTCAGAGTATGGAGGAGCCTATTGAGCAAGCCAGGGCCAGAGAATGGAAAGCATGCGAGGAGAGTATCCGCTATCTGAGAGATGTGTTGAAACTGGGCGTGAGAAACAGGTAGTACGGCAGATTGTATGTTTGGAAAAAAATCAGCAGGCGGCGGATGCTGCCTGAATATAACAGGAGGAAAGAATATGTCAAAAGAGCAGATGATACATAATGCAGCTATAGAGATTATGGAGGAAGTGGGCGTTAATTTCCACAATAAAAAAGCAGTGGAAATACTGAAAGAAAATGGAATCCGGGTAGAGGGAGACACTGCTTATTTTACAGAGGAGCAGGTAATGCACTGGGTAAAAATGGCTCCTGACAGCTTTACCATCTATGCCAGGAATCCCAGGTATAATGTGACAGTGGGAGGAGAAACGGTAAATCCGGCACCTACTTACGGCTGTGCATTTATTGATGATTGGGATGGGAACCGCAGACCGGGAACCATGAAGGATTATACGAAAAGCCTGAAGCTTATTCAGGCAGAGGATATTTACTCCATTAACGGAGGCATTTTGATACAACCTCAGGATGTGCCTGAGGAGACTGCAGCAGTAGAAATGTTCTACGGGACTCTGCTTCATTCAGATAAAGCCATTATGCTTCCCACAGGATATAAAAAAGAGATGGAACTGATTTTGGAGGCAGGCTGCCAGCTTTTCGGAGGGCCGGAGGCCATGGCCCAAAAGCCCAGGATGATAGCGCTTATTAACACAGTTTCACCCCTTACTCTGGATGAGAGAATGTTGGACTGCCTTATGCTTTTGGCGCAGTACGGACAGCCGGCCATTCTTTGTCCGGCCACTATGCTGGGGGCCACTGGTTCCCTTTCTATGGCAGGAAGTCTGGCCAGCGGCATTGCCGAGGATTTGGCGGGAATTGTTCTGGCTCAGATGATTCGTCCGGGAACTCCGGTGGTTCTGGGTATTCAGTCCACAGCAGCGGACTTGCGGGGAGGCATTACCTTTGCATGCGCTGCTCCGGAAGGTACTTTAATGCAGGGATTTGCGGTAAACATGGGGAAATTTTACGGACTTCCTTCCAGAGGAGGCGGTTGTCAGACAGACGCTCCTGTCATCAATTGCCAGGCCGGCTATGAATCTATGCTGACTTTCTCCTCTGCTTACCGTCATGGAATCAATCTGGTTATGGAAGCAGGAGGGGTTATGGACAGTGTAAATGCAACCTCCTTTGAGAAGATGATTATTGACTTTGAAATTATTCGCCAGGTAAAGGCTTCCTTTACACCTATTGAGGTAAATGAAGAAACTCTGAATCTGGAGGAAATCAAAGAAATGGGACACAGCGGAAGCTTTGTCACATCGGATTATACTTTGGAAAATTATATGGATTTGTATTCTCCAAAAGTGGGTTCCAGAAATGCCACAGACAGTAACTACTTTAAGGAAAGCATTGACAGAGAGATGGAGCGGCTGCTGAAAAAATATGAAGACAATCCTCCGGTGCTTGACCAGGAAGACAGAAAGCGGGTAGAGGCTGTCCTTGGAAAAGCAGGGATAAGTGAAGATGAATTTGCAAGAATCCGGTCCATATAAAGGATAACGCCAGTATACGCCGGGGCGGGGCAAAGCTTCCGGCATATATTGGCTTGTGAAACAGGGGGCATTGCGTATGAAAATTACGGGTATTAAGCGCTGGTTTGTGGTAGTTTTGTGTGCCTTGATGGCAGGAATCATGGTTTATGTGCCTTTTTTGAGATACAGCTATTATGACCAGATGTGTGTGTTATTTACCCAGTATAAGCAGATAGTGCCGGCGGAGTCGGTGAACAGTTTTATTGGGGATTTCGGTATGGCTTTCGGTATTGTTTCCATGCTGGGTTACCCTTTCGGGGGCATTTTCGCAGACCGTTTTCAGGAAAAATGGCTGCTGATTGGGGGAGGGCTTCTCATGGGACTCTGCTCCTTTTGGTTTGGGATTGTACCGGGGAAACTTTCCATTATTATCATCCATCTCTTGTACGGAGTGGGAACCAGCTTTTTAATCTGGTCCGCATATCTGAAGCTTACCAGAAAAATGGGAAATGAAAAGGAACAAGGGAGGATGTTCTCCACTTCTGAGTTTGTCCGGGGAATTTTTGGAATGCTCATAGGCTTTGCAGGGGTAGCTCTTTTGGGGAAGGCTACCTTGGGAGAAGGGAGAATAGACCCGGAGACTTTAGGAATACAGTGGAGAAACCTGATGTTTTTAAGCGGCGGGCTTTTTGTACTGTTTTCCTTGCTGGTATTTTTGTTTATTCCGGCAAAAGTTGTGGGAGCAGAGGAATCCGGAAATGAGGTACAGGAGAAATTCAGCCTGGGCAATGTGGTACGGGTTTTGAAAATGCCGGGAACCTGGCTGATTTCCGCTTTGGTGTTCTGCTGTTTTTCCTTTACTTCAGCGGGAAACGGTTATCTTGGAGCCTACACAGTGAATGTGCTGGGCATCTCGGAGACAACGGCCAGCACCTTTGCCATTATCCGCAACTATATTATTGCGGCGGCTATGACCTTTGCTATAGGATTTATTTCAGACAAGGTAGGCTCTAAAGCCAAGACTCTGGCGGTTTATCTGGCAGGAGCTTCGGTGTTGTGTGTAGCCTTGGTGTTTACCAAAAACGCATTTGTACTGTGTCTGGTAATTTCTTTTGCCTTTGCTATCGTGTATTCGGGTATGAGAGGGATTTATTTTGCCACCC
Source organism: uncultured Blautia sp. (assembly GCA_902476765.1). Classification (GTDB taxonomy): domain Bacteria; phylum Bacillota; class Clostridia; order Lachnospirales; family Lachnospiraceae; genus Blautia. The sequence continues at coordinate 11,200 of CABSEJ010000074.1, read as the reverse complement.
TTAACGAGGTGGGAATTCCCCTGTCTATGACGGGAATTGCTACGGGTATCATATCTATGCTTTGTTATCTTCCGGATGTATATTTTGCAAAGCTGGCCGGAACCTGGCTGGACGCTTATGGGAAAAAGGGCTACGACTATATCTGGTTTTGGTCTATTGGCTGCGGAATCATTGGAATCCTGGTGGGAATTCTTACCTATAGATATTCTAAAAAGCTGAAGAGAATAGGCAGAGAGGGTAATGTCCAGAGAGGGTAAGAAAAAGAAATCCGTGAAGAAAATGCATAAAGGGAGGTGCGGGAAATGTCCCGAAGTTATATGATGATTTCTGCTGTACTGGTGATTGCAGACTTGATTTTTTGTTTTGGCATAGGACTGAAAATCAGAGGCAGCTCCAACAGCTCAGAAGAGTATTTCATAGGAGGAAAAAAGACAGGAACTTTGCTTTTATTCCTTACGGCCTGGGCCAGCTTCAGCGGGGCCGGAAATTTTATCGGCCAGGCGGGAAGAGGCGCCATGGAGGGTATCAGCGCATACTGGCTGTGGCTGGGAGAAGGTTTTCTGGGCGGTATTATCATGGGATATATCCTGGCTCCCTATTTGTCCAGATTTAAATATTTTTCCATGCCCCATTTTATCTCGGATTATCTTTTCGGTGGAGATGCCCAGATTCGCAGAGTAGGAGGCGTGGCTGCCCTGATGCCAAATGTAGTCTGGCCGGGGGCTCAGATTATGGGCGTAGCCTATGTGCTGGAGCAGGTATTTGGTATTGATTACAAAATAGCGGTTCTGGCCTGCGGGGTAATTTTTGTATTTTATACAGTAAGCGGAGGACTAAAGGCAGTCATTTATGCAGACGCCCTTCACGGCACTATTCAGCTTATTTTTGCTGTTTTAGTAGTCTATTTCGGTTTGAAGCTATTTCACTTTGATTTTGGATATTTACGGGAGCAGATTATACAGGTAGAGCCGGATAAGTGGAACCTGTTTGCAGATAAGCCTGTGGCAATCCTGTCCAGTTTTCTTACGGGATTGGTAGGGGCTGTTTCCAACCCTATTTTCTGGAACAGAGCTTTTGCGGCTAAGGACGTACAGACTGCCAGAAAAGCATATGGGCTTACTTTTTTTATGAACATCATTCTGGTTTTTATTATGATTTTGCTGGGCATTGTATCCCTGATGTTTTCTGACCAGGGAGACCAGGCGCTGGTGTGGCTCATTCAGAATAAAATGCCGCCTATTTGCGGGATAATTCTGGCAGAAAGTGTGCTGGCTGCCTGTATGTCCTGTGCGGATACCCATTTAAACTGCGCAGCAGCTAATCTGGTGTCGGATATTATTGACCCCAGGGGGAAACTGGACGGAAAGACCAGTGTCCGGTATGCCAAAATAGCTACTCTCTGCGCCGGAGTGGTGGCTATTCTTTCCGGGATGTACGGTTCTTTTATCTATGCCCTGGGAACTTATGGCTATACGATATGCGGGGGAGTGCTGATTCCTGCTTTTGTTATCGGACTGATTTCCCGGGATAGGAAATCTCCCGGGTTCCGTTCTAAAATGAGCGTTACTGCGGCAAAAATCGGCATGAGCGGCGGCGTGATTGTGGGAATTGCTTTTGAGCTGATTCCTGGCCTTCAAAGTATCCTGGGAGGCGGCGTGATTCCTGCAGTGGCAGTGACTACTTTGGGAATGTTGATTTCCAATAAATTCTGTAAAGACCAGACCTGGAAATGAAAAAAATGCCTTTTGCCAGAGTGCATCGGCAAAGAAGAAAAACAGGACTGCAGTTATGACTGTTATTAAACAGTTTTTGGCTGCAGTCCTTTTTGGTTTTGTTCAAGCCCCTCAAGATACAGGGAAGGGGAGTTGTACAGGGATAGAGAATGTGGTATTCTGAGAGCAGAAAAAAGAAAATGGAGGTTTGTATGAAGAAACGAAATCCTATGGTTTATGTGGGCGTATTGCTGGCCACCATGCTCTTATTTCTGGCAGCCAATTGGATAAAGGGTACCTTTTTCGGAGAGAGGGAAAATGGGGAAGAGGAGCAGATTAAGGGAGAGTACGCATTGAAAGCCTTGTATTTAGAGGATGAAGAGGGAAATTCTATTTTTATAAATTTGACGGATGAATATCCGTTCAGCGGAACCATACCGGAAGGCGGCCTGTTTGACGAAGCAGGGGAAGAGATGGAAGAAGAGGATTTAAACTCCGGGGATGTGGTGAATATCTGGGGAAACGGGGTGATTGCAGAGTCTTATCCGGCCCAGTATCACGGTATTTCTAAGATACAGAGGACAGAGCAGAAAAACCAGGAGTATCTGGAAAAATTCAGCCATTATCTCAGCGAATTATTCGTGCCAAAAGACCCGGCAGAACGTCCCCATCTGAATGTTTGTTATACAGACCGGCTGGGAGCAGTTTCGGTGATAATTCCGGAACCTTTAAGCTATACCTGGAGCTATGAAGAGGAAAACGGTGAAACAAAAACAATGACTACAGACGCCCCGCATATTTTGCAGGCAGAAAATCTTACAGAGGTAAACAAGCTTTCCCAGCCCATGGATATGGAGCTGCAGTTTAACGAGAGACCTCAGCAGGTGAAAATTCTGGTATGGGAGGATTCTCTGGCAGGCGCTTTTGGACAGAACGCAGGGGATATTCCGGAGGAAAGAGAAATTTCTGTACAAGAGACGGATTCCGGGAATTTTCAATTTACCGCAGAGCCGGGATATGTGTATCTGGTAACAGGAACCTGGGAGGCGGGAACCGCAGATTACGGTTTTTCCACACCCGCTACAGCGGAATAATGGTTATATTAGAGGATAAAAGTTTTGTTTTAGTTGACGGCAGGGGAGGAATAGAAAGTGACGGAAGAGGAAATTTTAAGAAAAGCAAAAGAAGCAGGATTTGACAGTGCTGAGATTATAGACACAAATGAGCTGCACTTTGACAGCAGCCTGAGAAAATACTGCCGGGATAATTACTGCGGAAATTACGGAGCAAATTATTCTTGTCCCCCGGAGTGCGGAACTCCGGAGGAAATGAAGGAGCGGGCTTTGCAATACCAGAAGGTTTTGGTGCTTCAGACCCTGACTCCGGTAAAGGATATGACAGACAGCCGGGAAACAGGAGAAATCAAGCACCGGCACAACCAGATGACATGGGGGCTTATTGATAATTTGTCTGGCCGTATTTCACCGTTTCTGCCGGTGCTGGCAGGTCCCTGCGGTATCTGCAAAGTTTGTGAGAAGAAGATGGGAAATCCCTGCAGACAGCCGGAAAAAAAGGCTTCCTGTGTGTCTGCCTATTGTATCTTAGTGGCGGATTTAGCCAGCCGCTGCCATATGGCATACTGGTGCCAGGAGGAAGTGGCGTTTTTCAGTCTTTTGTTTTTTTCGCCTAAGACGACAAAACCAGGGACAAAAGAATAAAAATGGTGTATACTAAAAGAAGGATAACCCTTGTACATTGAGGGGACAACTAGAAAAGCACAACAGGAGAATAAAAATGGACGAGCAGAAAAAAGAGCTTATAAAAAAGATTCAGACAGCCTCGGAGGTATTTACCATTCTTTCCAGGGCTACCAGACTGCCCTATGTGGTATGTGATTCCGAGACCTTTAATGACCAGGTTTGGATTTTTGCCAATAAGGAAGATTTGGAAAGAGAGGTAAAGCCTCTGGTGGAAAGAAAGAATATGGTTGCCTCCATCAAGGTGGAAAACAAAAGTTTTCTGAGTTTTTATACTACCTTGTATACACTGGGAGTGAATTCTCTGGTGTTCTTTGAAGGGGATAAGAAAACAGAGCTGGAGCTGCAGGAAATCGTGAAGGAACCGGATTTTTCCGCCCTTCCGGAAAATCAGCGGCCTCTTTTTAACCCACAGCTTCAACTGTCCGGAATTTATTTTATGCAGGAATTTCGCAGGGCAGTGAAGATGGAGGAGAAGGAAAACATGGCAGAGCTGGAGGAAGAGGTAGCCGCAAATCTGGTGCGGAGCCGGTTCCTTTTAGCTGTACAGAAGAGGGAAGCAGGACAGGAAGATAAAAATGTGCAGGTTCCTTATATCAAGAATAAAGAGGGAGATGTCTTCCAGCCGGTATTTACGGATGCGGAGGAATTCCGTAAGTTTAATAAGGAGAAGAAATTCCAGGCTCTTTTGGTTTCTTTTGAAAATTTAGAAAAGGTAGTGATACCTGTGGCCAAAGGCGTGGTGGTAAATCCCCAGGGCTTTAACCTGATAGTTCCCAAAGATAAAATGGGAGCCCTCAGACAGAGATTTCAGCCGGAAGCAAAGGACGGGCAGAAATAAAGAGGAGGAAATGTCTGAATCCAAACAGGCAGGAAAGGAGATGTTGTCATGAAGATTGACATGCATTGCCATACCAAGGAGGGTTCTCCGGACGGAAAGGTTCCCATTGAGCAGTATATCCGTATGCTGCGTAACCAGGGATTCGGCGGTATGCTGGTGACGGACCATGATTCTTATGGGGGATACCGTTATTGGAAGAAAAATATCAAAGGAGATAAGTATCAGGATTTTCTTGTGCTGAAAGGGATTGAATACGATACTCTGGATGCAGGACATATTCTGGTAATTATGCCGGAGAATATAAAGCTGCGGCTTCTGGAGCTGAGAGGAATTCCGGTGCAGATGCTGATTCCCATTGTCCACAATTATGGGGGGATTTTGGGACCGGCTCACCCCTGCGGGGAAAAGTTTATGAGCTTTATGAACGCTAAGGCATACCAGAGAAATCCGGATATTTTGAAGGAATTTGATTTCATGGAAATTTTTAATGCCTGCGAGCCTCAGGAGGTAAATGACAAGGCCAAGGCTGTAGCGGAGAAATATGGGCTGCCGGGAACAGGAGGCAGCGACGCTCACAAGGCGGACTGCATTGGTCTGGCGTACACGGAGGTGCCGGATGATATTACCTGTGAGTCAGATTTGATTACCCATATCATGAAGGGCACTAAGATGGAATGTGGAGGTACCATTTACACCAACACCACCAAGGAAAAAATGGGAAAGGCAAAGGGAATCCTGTCCCATTCCTTCTGGATTTATAACAAGGTGGGAGGCTGGAGCAAGGCCATTAAGAGAAGCAATAAGCTGAAAAAGGGCTATGTGGAAAGAGTAGAAGTAAAGGAAAGCAAAAAGGAAGAGAAGGATGAGCAGACAAGTAATTAAGGCGGCCCTTCTGGGCCTTGGAACAGTAGGAACCGGGGTTTACAAGGTTCTGCAGATGCAGAAGGATGAAATGGAGCAGAAGCTTGGAGCTGTGGTGGAGCTTGAGAAGATTCTGGTCAGGAATCTGAAGAAGGCGGCGGCAAAGATTGATAAGCCGGAGCTTTTGACCAACAATTGGAAGGAAATTCTGGAGGATGATTCTATCCAGATTGTCATAGAGGTAATGGGAGGCATAGAGCCGGCGAAAACCTATATGCTGGAGGCCCTGGCAGCAGGGAAGCATGTAGTTACGGCCAATAAAGACCTGGTGGCCGCCCACGGAGCAGAAGTTTTAGACTGTGCGGCCAGCCATAAGTGTGACTTTTTATTTGAAGCGGCAGTGGCGGGAGGAATCCCTATTATACGGCCATTGAAACAGTGCCTGGCAGGAAATCATTTGTCAGAGGTAGTGGGAATTGTAAACGGAACGACCAACTTTATCTTGACAAAAATGACCCAGGAAGGAATGGAGTTTGCAGAGGCCCTGGCCCTGGCTACCAGGCTGGGTTATGCGGAGGCAGACCCTACAGCAGATATTCAGGGCTTGGACGCAGGCAGAAAAATGGCCATTATGGCTTCCATTGCCTTTAATTCCAGAGTTACCTTTGACCAGGTGATTACTGAGGGAATCACCCATATTTCATCCAAGGACATCCGTTATGCCAAGGAGTTGGGATGTGTCATTAAACTGCTGGGCTTGGCCAGAAATACGGAATTCGGAATCGAGGTTCGGGTACAGCCTATGCTGGTGCCGGAGAATCACCCTCTGGCTACGGTAAACGATTCTTATAATGCAGTGTTTGTCCGGGGAGATGCAGTGGGAGACGCTATGTTCTACGGAAGAGGAGCCGGGGAAATGCCTACAGCCAGCGCTATTGTAGGAGATGTGTTTGACATTGTAAGAAATATCCTTTTTGACTGCACGGGAAGAATCAGTTGTACCTGTTATAAGGAGCTGCCTGTTAAGGAAGCGGATGAAATAGAGAGCAGGTTTTTCCTGCGGCTTCATGTGGACGACCGTCCCGGCGTGTTGGCTTCTATTGCCAGCGTACTGGGAAATAACAATGTAAGTATAGCCCAGATGATACAGAAGCACAGGGATGAAGATTTAGCGGAAATTGTCGTAGTGACCTCAAAAGTGAGGGAAGGAAATTTCAATGATGCAATGCTGGTAGTAGAGGGGCTGAACGTGGTACATAAGGTATCCTCTATTATCCGGGTTTACGGAGGAAAAGGATGACAGAAAAGCTTTTTTATCAGGACAGCTATCTGGCTGTGTTTGAAGCTGAGGTTTTATCCTGCGTCCCAAAAGGAGAGCATTATGAGGCAGTTCTTTCAAGAACTGCCTTTTTCCCTGAGGGCGGAGGACAGAAGGCGGACAGCGGAAGGTTAAAAGCCGGAGAAATAACGGCAAAGGTTCTGGATGTGCAGGAAAAGGAAGGAAAAATCTATCATTTCCTAAACAGACCTCTTCCGGTAGGAAGCCTGGTGGAAGGAAAACTGGACTATGAGCAGCGGTTTTCCAGAATGCAGCAGCACACGGGAGAGCATATTATATCAGGTATCGTAAACCGCAGATTCGGTTATCATAATGTGGGCTTCCACCTGGGAGACCAGCAGGTGACTATGGATTATGACGGAGTTTTAAGCCAGACAGATTTGCAGGAGATTGAATGGGAGGCTAACCGGGCTGTGGCTGAAAATGTTCCGGTGAAGGTGTTGTACCCGGACAGCCATGAGTTAGAGAAGATTACTTACCGCAGTAAAATCGAGATTGAGGGACAGATAAGAATTGTGCAGATACCGGGATATGACAGCTGTGCCTGTTGCGCTCCTCATGTAAAGGAAACCGGCAGTATCGGGCTGATTAAGATTACCGGGGCTATTCATTATAAAGGCGGTATGCGGGTGTCCATGCTCTGCGGGTTCCGGGCTTTGGAGGATTACAGACAAAAACAGGAAAGCGTCCAGCAGATTTCTAACCAGCTGTCTGTGAAACAGGAAGAAGTGTGGACTGGCGTTTGTAGGCTGGAGGAAGAGCTTCTGGCCCAGAAGGAGAAGAATAAGCAGCTTCAGCAAAAATATGTGGAGGCCTGTCTGAAAGAGGCTGCTAAGGGTTTAGAGGAGAATCAGGAAAAATGTCTGCTGCTTTTTGACCAGGAGCTGGACAGCCAGGCCATGCGGAGTTTTGTAAACCAGGCTATGGACATGAGTCAGGGAATCTGCGGCGCTTTTTGCGGAACAGAAGAGGAGGGCTACCGATATATTTTGGCAGGCAGAAATTTAGATATTCAGGCCCTGGGCCGCAGGCTGAACAAGAGCTTTCAGGGAAGAGGCGGAGGAAGGCCTCCTATGATACAGGGCTCTCTTATTGGTAAGGAAGAGGATATCCGGGAATTTTTCAGAATGGAAGAGGGAGAGTACCTGACTGGAACAGAGGAGCGGATATGAGGCAGGAAGGAAAGAAAAAGCGAAAAAAAGAAGAGAAAAGGGAAAGCTCTGCAGAGCAGGTGATGCTGCAGGAAAGAGAGGACAGCAGAGAGAAGGCAGAAAAAGGGAGACAAAAAGAAAGATACTACTTGGTTGACAGTTTCCGTGGTTTTGCCCTTGTGAACATGGTACTGTATCATTTCCTTTATGATGTGTTTATCATATACGGAAAAAATCCCGGATGGCTGGAAAGTATCTGGACCTTTGTGTGGCAGCAGGGAATCTGCTGGAGCTTCATCGGTGCAGCAGGATTTTCCTGGAGATTCGGAAGAAAAAATAACCTGAAAAGAGGTCTTCTGCTGAATTTTTTAGGATTAGCCATTACAGGGGTAACCTGGTTTTTTATGCCAGAGGAAACTATATTTTTCGGAATTTTGAATTTTATGGGATGCGCAGTATTACTGACCATTCCGGTCAGCCATATTCTGGAAAGGATTCCGCCTTCGGCGGGGTTGGCAGGGTGCATGGTTCTTTTCTATGTGTTTTATCCTGTTTCTGCAGGCTTTTTAAAGGCAGGTCCCTTTCTTTGGCAGCTTCCGGAAAAACTTTATTCCGGGGCGCTGACCATTCTGGGCATGCCTGGACCAGGATTTTATTCCAGTGATTATTTCCCTGTATTACCTTGGATATTTCTTTTTTGGGCAGGATATTTTCTCTATCCCTTGTGTACCAGAGAGGGGAAGCTGAGAAGCTTCTTTCACTTGAAAGTGCCGGGGCTGGCAGCAATAGGCAGGAGAACCTTATGGGTTTATGTGCTGCACCAGCCTGTGCTTATGGGGATTTGTATGCTGGTGATGTAATAGTTCTGACAAAACCATCAAAAACCAAGGCCTCAAAACAGGTGGATTTTGTATAAATTCCCCTGTGGTTCCAGGGGACAAAGTGTGCTATGAGGAAAGTCGATTTCCCAGATAGCGGAGGAGCTGGAAACTACGGAGGAGGAAATCCAGGCAGCCATAGAGGAAATGAATAAGAAAACTTTTACAAAGTCAGAGAAATAGAGACAAGGTGGTATGCTGTCCAATCTGGACAAGAGTATCCTCAGTGTACAAAGAGACAAACAGTATAGAACATAGAGGCCAGGTTGACAAGGGATTCAGGAGGGCATATACTGGAAAAGGTCGAATGTGTACAAAGGAGGAATCCCTATGAAAATGAAAATGGCCCAGGAGGTAGACCTGGGCAGAGAGCCTATTGGCCATTTGCTGTTGGTGTTGGCAGTACCGGCTATTACCTCTCAGATTGTAAATGCTCTTTATAATATGGTTGACAGAATGTATATCGGACACATTCCGGAAACCGGAGCTACGGCACTGACAGGAGTGGGGGTATGTTTTCCCCTTATTATGATTATTTCTGCGTTTGCTGCCCTTGTGGGAATGGGAGGAGCGCCCAGAGCCAGTATCTTTATGGGAAAAAAGGATAATGAAGAGGCGGAACGGATTTTGGGAAACTGTTTTGTGTCCCTGGTGGCGGCTGCCGTTATCCTAACAGTTCTGGTACTGGTATTCCAGCAGCCTTTGCTTTATCTTTTCGGTGCCAGTGAAAATACCATTGATTATGCCCTAAGCTATATGAGTATATATGCTGTGGGAACCATTTTTGTGCAGCTTACTCTTGGGTTGAATGCTTTTATTTCGGCCCAGGGATTTTCAAAAATCAGTATGCTTACGGTGATAATCGGTGCAGTGACAAATATTGTACTTGACCCTGTCTTTATTTTTGGATTCCACATGGGCGTACAGGGAGCTGCTCTTGCCACAGTGATTTCCCAGGCTGTCAGTGCTGTGTGGGCCATCCGTTTTCTGTCCGGTAGAAATACAGTTTTAAAGCTGAGACGGAAGAACTTCAGGATAAAAGCCAAAGTAGTGCTGCCTTGCTTTGCTCTTGGCTTTGCCCCTTTTATCATGCAGTCCACAGAAAGTATCCTGGTACTGTGCTTTAATTCTTCGCTTTTGAAATATGGCGGAGATTTGGCGGTAGGGGCTATGACGATTTTATCCAGTGTCATGCAGTTTGCCATGCTGCCCCTTCAGGGAATCACCCAGGGAGGCCAGCCCATTATCAGTTTTAACTATGGGGCCCAGAATCCGGAGCGGGTGAAAAAGGCCTTTAAGCTGCAGCTTATCAGCTGTTTGCTTTACACTACGGTTTTATGGACTTTGGTACAGCTTTTTCCGGGGGTTTTTGTGGCTATCTTTACTAATGATGCAGAGCTTGCCGGACTGGCTAAGTGGGCTCTTCGGATTTATATGGCTACGATGCTGCTTATGGGCGCTCAGATTGCCTGCCAGCAGACCTTTGTGGCTTTTGGAAATTCAAAGATTTCTGCTTTTTTGGCCATGTTCCGAAAGATTATTGTGTTAATACCCCTGATTTATATTCTTCCTAATTTTATGGAAAATCAGGTACAGGCTGTATTTTTGGCAGAGCCTATTGCAGATACCATAGCTGTGGCTACCACAGTGACTCTCTTTTCTCTGAATTTCAGAAAGGTGTTGCGAAAAATGAAGGGAGAATCATAAGGTCTAATTTAACTTCCGGAACTGTAAAGGCGTTATACCTGCTGTCTTTTTGAACATAGCAATAAAGTGACTGGTACTGGAGAACCCGGTAAGGAGGGAAATTTCCTGTATTTTCAGATGAGGGGTTGTGATAAGCAGCCCCTTTGCTTTGTTTATCCGGTAGGTCAGCAGATACTGGTAGGCAGAACAGCCCAGAAAACGTTCAAAAAGCCGGGACAAATACTGGGGAGTCACATAGACCAGACGGCTTAATTCTTCTATGGTCAGTTCCTGGCTGTAGTTTGTTTCCATTTCTTTTATTACAGGTTCCACATACCTGCAGTACAGCTCTTCTTTTTCCAAGTCATGGGTATATACACCCTCCACAAATTCCAGCAAAAGTTTATAACAGCACAGAGAAAGGGCCTTTTCGTCTGTGGGAGGATTTTGGTACTGTTCTACAGCCCAGCAGATATGCTCCTGGATTCGCTTTCCCTGACTGCTGTCTGTGAGAATATAGGGGCGTCCCTCCAGAATGCGGCCTATGCTGTCTTCTATGGTTCCGGTAAACACAGCGAAGCAGGTCCTCCATTCCTGGGAAAGGGCCTGATACCTATGGCGGAGAAAGGGAGAAATCAGAATTCCTTCTCCCGGATTTAAAATATGAGATTTTCCCTGGATTTCCATTTTCCCCTTTCCTTCCTGGCATTGGAGATAATGATAAAGATGGTACCCTTTGGGCCTGGAAATAGGCTCCTGCAGCCAGTCTGTTCCAATAGAATCAAAGGTCAGGGGTTCCCGTACCGGGGTGCTGCGGAAGATAATGGGCATAAGTAATCACCTGTTTCAGAATATGATATTTTTTAGTTTAACATATTGTACAAGGCAATGTCCAGTTATATTATACTGAGGATATAAACAAGGAAAACAGCCGGCTACTGTTCACACAGCAGCCCGACACTTGCTGTCGGGCTG
>CABSEJ010000073.1 GCA_902476765.1 uncultured Blautia sp. | reverse complement strand
TAGGGAAATCCGGCCCCTTGACAATAGACAAAATCTCTTCTATGGTGGTATCTCTGTTTTCCTCAATCTGATTATCAATAATCTTCACCACTGCGTTTATGATTTCACGAAGATTATGAGGCGGAATATTGGTGGCCATACCAACGGCAATACCGGAGGTTCCGTTTGCCAGGAGGTTTGGATACCTGGACGGGAGTACGGTAGGCTCCTTCTCTGTTCCGTCAAAGTTTGGTACAAAATCTATGGTGTTTTTGTTAATGTCCGCCAGCATTTCCATGGAAATCTTGCTCAGACGGGCCTCTGTATAACGCATGGCCGCAGCTCCGTCTCCGTCCACGGATCCGAAGTTTCCATGGCCGTCCACCAGAGGATATCTGGTAGACCAATCCTGAGCCATATTTACCAGAGCCCCGTATATGGAACTGTCTCCATGAGGATGGTATTTACCCATTGTATCACCTACGATACGGGCACATTTTCTATGGGGCTTGTCAGGACCGTTATTCAATTCTATCATGGAGTAGAGAATTCTTCTCTGCACCGGTTTCAAACCGTCTCTTACATCGGGAAGAGCCCTGGAGGCAATAACGCTCATAGCATAATCTATGTAAGACTCCTCCATTTTCTTCTGCAGGTCCACCTCCTGAACCTTGTCAAATACATTTTCTTCCATCTGGTTTCTCCTTTAGGGCAAACAATCCAATATATTTAAATATCCAGATTCTTTACATATTTTGCATTTTCTTCAATAAATTCACGTCTTGGCTCTACCTTGTCTCCCATAAGAGTGGTAAAGGTCAAATCCAGCTCAGAGGTAGAATCCTCGTCCATGACTACTCTCATAAGAATACGTCTTTCCGGGTCCATGGTAGTCTCCCACAACTGGTCTGCGTCCATCTCTCCCAGACCTTTATATCTCTGGATACTGCAGCCCTCCAGACCGATATCTGATAAAATAGACGCCTGCTCTGTCTCCGAATAAGCATAATACACCTTCCGGTTTTTCTCCAGTTTGAATAAAGGAGGCTTGGCCAGATATACATAGCCCTGCTTGATAAGTTCAGGCATAAAACGATACAAAAAGGTAAGCAGAAGGGTGGCAATATGAGCCCCGTCCACATCCGCATCCGTCATAATGATAATCTTATGATAGCGAAGCTTGGATATATCGAAATCTTCATGGATACCTGTACCGAAAGCCGTTATCATGGCCTTAATCTCCGCATTAGCGTAAATTTTATCCAGCCTTGCCTTTTCCACGTTCAAAATTTTTCCTCTAAGAGGAAGGATAGCCTGGGTAGCCCGGTTTCTGGCTGTCTTTGCGGAGCCGCCGGCGGAATCTCCCTCTACGATGTAAATTTCACACTTACTTGGATCCTTGTCCACGCAGTCCGCCAGCTTTCCCGGAAGAGACATGCCGTCTAAGGCAGATTTTCTTCTGGTCAGTTCCCTGGCTTTTCTGGCTGCATCTCTGGCTCTCTGAGACAAAATAGATTTCTCAATAATGATTTTCGCCACTGCCGGGTTCTGCTCCAGATATATTTCCAACTGACCGGAAACCACGCTGTCCACAGCTCCTCTTGCTTCGCTGTTGCCCAGTTTCTGCTTAGTCTGGCCCTCAAACTGAGGGTCTTCGATTTTTACACTGATAATAGCCGTCAGTCCCTCACGAATGTCTTCTCCGGAAAGATTCTGCTCATTTTCTTTTAACAGCTTATTTTTTCTGGCATAATCATTAAAAGTCTTTGTAATGGCATTACGAAAGCCCATGATATGGGTTCCGCCCTCAGGAGTGGTAATATTATTTACAAAACCATAGGTATTTTCGGTGTAGGCGTCATTGTGCTGCATGGCCACTTCCACCATAACTCCGTCTTTTTCGCCTTCAAAATATAAAATATCCTCATACAGAGGGGTATTGCTCCGGTTCAGGTACTGGACAAATTCCTTGATTCCACCTTCATAGTGGAACACCAGCTTCTTCTCCTCTTCTTCTCTCTTATCCCTGGCAATGATTTTCAAACCTTTGGTAAGAAATGCAATCTCCCGGAAGCGGTGCTTCAGGGTACTGAAATCAAATACCGTTTCTTCAAAAATTTCCGGATCCGGATGAAAAGAAACTGTGGTTCCTGTTTTCTCCGGCTCACATTCCCCGATGACCTTCAGGCTGTATATGGTTTTTCCTCTCTCGTATCTTTGGCGGTATACCTTACCTTCACGGTAAATGGTAACCTCCAGCCAGGTTGACAAAGCGTTTACAACAGAAGCTCCAACACCGTGGAGTCCTCCTGATACCTTATATCCCCCACCGCCGAATTTTCCGCCTGCATGAAGAATTGTGAATACAACCTCAACTGCCGGAATGCCCGCTTTATGGTTGACCCCCACGGGAATTCCCCTGCCGTTGTCAATGACAGTGATAGAATTATCTTCATTTACAGATACCTCAATGGTATCACAATAACCCGCCAGGGCCTCATCCACCGCATTGTCCACGATTTCATAAACCAGGTGGTGCAGCCCTCTGGCCGAAGTGCTGCCGATATACATACCTGGTCTTTTCCGCACTGCCTCAAGGCCTTCCAGAATCTGAATCTGGTCCGCCCCATACTCTGTTTTAATTTCTGTACTCATGCAATTCCTCCTGTTATACGGGATTGTATACCGTCCCGTCTATCACTTTGAATGTTTTATTCATGTGAAATCTCTTATCTACAAAATCGTCCAGTCCTGTACAGGTAATCATGGTCTGTACATGGCTGATACTGGAAAGAAGATAGTTCTGTCTGTTGGAATCCAGCTCTGAGAGAACATCATCCAGAAGCAGTACCGGCATATCCTTTATTCTCTTCTTCACCATATATATTTCTGAAAGCTTCAGGGAAAGGGCTGCTGTCCTCTGCTGCCCCTGAGAGCCATATTTCCTTATATCGATTCCATTGGCTTCCACACACAAATCATCCCTGTGGGGTCCCGTCCCTGTCATTTTAAACCTACAGTCCTTATCCCTGTTTCTGAACAAGGTGGAAAGAAGCTCCTCCTGGCTGCAGTTTGGTTCGTACAACAGAGAAATTTTTTCTTTTCCTCCGGTAATATTACTGTGTATTTCCGCCAGAATCCCGTTCAGCTCCTCCACAAATTCTCTTCGGCTTTTGATGATAGCCTTTCCATAACGGGCCAGCTGTTCATCCCATACATCCAGAGTATCTCCCAGAGAACTGTGAAAAGCCATATCCTTCAACAGCTTATTGCGCTGATTGAGAACATGGTTGTAGCTGGACAGATTGGATAAATATACTTTATCCAGTTGACATAATTCTAAATCCAGGAATCTCCTTCTCTCTCCCGGTCCGTTTTTTATAATGTTTAAATCCTCGGGAGAGAAAAAAACAATATTCAAAATTCCAAATAATTCACTGGCCCTGCGGATGGGGATTCCGTCAATGGCAATGCCCTTGGACTTATTTTTTTTCAGATGCATGTCAATTCTCCGGGATATGCCCTCTTTATTTACAAACATGCGGATATGAGCCTCCTGGGCTCCAAACTGAATCATTTCCCGGTCCTTGCTTCCTCTGTGGGATTTTGTTGTCCCGCAGAGATACACGGCCTCCAAAATATTCGTTTTTCCCTGGGCGTTATCTCCGAAAAAAATATTTGTTCCCTTGTCAAAGGCAAGTGAAAGCTGTTGGTAATTTCTGTAATTTTTAAGCTCGACTGACTCTATAAACATAGCTGTACCTTACATGCTGTCCCGCTATTTTTCAATGCGGATTTCCTGTCCCCTGTAGGAAACCAAATCTCCGTCATACAGCTTTCGGCCTCGTCTGGTATCTATCTCCCCGTTTACCCGGACTTCTCCGTCCTGTATTACATATTTAGCTTCAACGCCGTCTTCTACCATGTTTGCGGCTTTCAATGCCTGGCCCAGCTTAATAAAATCATCTCTCAATTTAATAATTTCCATTTTTTACCTCTTTTAATCTTCTATCTGCTGACAGCGTTGAAATTTACCGGAAGAATCAGGTAAATATACTGCTGGGCATCATCTCTGATAAAGCAGGGAGCCTTTGGATTCATCAGATAAATACTTACTTCTTCGTCATCAATTACCTTCAGGGCATCAATGAGGAATTTAGGATTAAAGCCAATCATGATGTCCTTACCCTCTTTTTCAATATCAATTTCTTCCTTCATGGAACCAATCTGAGAATCAATACTCAGCTCCATTTGTCCGTCCTCAATATTGATGATAATAGGTTTCTTATCACCTTCCTTTACCAGAAGGGTGGCTCTGTCTATACAGTCTAAAAATTCCTTTTTGTTAATTTTTACTTTTGTTTCATAGTCGCTGGAAAGCATCTGGTCAATTTTAAAATACTCTCCCTCTATAAGCCGGGACACAACTCTGGTGTCGTCAAATTCAAAAAGAATGTGATTGGCAGAAAGATAAATTTCTACCATATCTTCCAGTTCACCGGAAAGAATTTTGCTGATTTCATTTAAAGTTTTTCCCGGAACTACAACTTTACGGTCTTCGCAGGGCTCCTGGAGCAGTATTCTGCGAATGGAAATACGGTGTCCGTCAAGAGAAATAACTCTCAGGAAATTGTTTTCTATCTGGAAAAGCTCTCCTGTCATAAGCTTATTGTTTTCATTTACTGCTATGGAAAAGATAGTCTGTCGGATAATTTCTTTTAAAGTAAACTGTGAAACCCGTATACATGCATCTTTCTCAATCAAAGGAAGGTAAGCAAAATCTTCTCCTGATTTTCCGGGAATATTAAATTTTGCTTTTTCACAGGTAATAGTTGTATTTAAATTAGCATCTGTTTCAATCGTGACATTGCTGTCAGGAAGCTTTCTTACAATTTCAGAAAAGATTTTTGCATCCAGGGCAATGATACCTTTTTCTAAAATCGTACCCTGAACCCGGGTTTCAATACCTAATTCCATATCATTGGAGGTAAATTTGATTTCATTTGCTGAAGCATCAATCAAGATACATTCTAATATAGGCATAGTAGTTTTGCCGGGAACGGCTTTCATGACGATATTGACGCTTTTTTGAAGTTCAGATTTGGAACAAAACAGTTTCATGTGTGTATAACTTCCTTTCTGTGATGGTGTGCTGAAAAAAATAAAAAACTAATAAATAATCCGCAGTAATCGCCGTAGGGGCTGTGAATATGTGAATAAGTCCCGAAAACCGCATAAACATCAGGTTTTCGGGTATGGATAACTTTGTGGGTTCATGTTGAAGTTCCAGTGCAGGGCCTGTTGATAAGTTTGTGGGCAAAAAAACGGCTTTGGAACTGAAAAAAGTTTTCCACATAAAACCCACATTCTTATACACCAATGCCGGTGGATAGAATCTCAGGGTTTAGAAGGATTGATTTTTTTCTTCAATATATCTATAACTTCCTTGGTATTTGTATTGTTATTGTCTTTTATGGCCTCTTCTATTTTATTGATACCGTTCATTACAGTGGTGTGGTCCCGGCCACCCAGGTAGGCGCCAATATTTTTTAAGGTAACCTCTGTCATATTTCTACAGAGATACATGACAATCTGTCGTGGGAAAGCTACTTTCACGTTTCTTTTATTCCCCAGAATATCTGCAGGGGAAATACCGAAATGTTCTGCTACGATTTCCGTGATAACTTCCGGGGTGATGATGCGTTTCTGGCCGGGTGAAATAATGTCTTTTAAAACTTTTTCCGCCAGAGCCAGATTTATCTCGCTCTTTTCCAGGTTTGCATAAGCCATGATTTTGTTCAGGGACCCTTCCAGCTCTCGGATATTGGACTTTACGTTTTTGGCAATATATTCAATAACCTGATCATCAATTTTATAGCCATCCAATTCTTCCTTTTTCCGGAGAATAGCCATTCTGGTTTCATAATCCGGAGAGGAAATATCTACAATAAGACCCCACTCAAAACGAGAGCGAAGCCGGTCCTCCAATATTTCCATATCCTTGGGAGGCTTGTCTGAGGATATCACGATTTGCTTTTTCGCTCCGTGAAGAGCATTGAAGGTATGGAAAAATTCTTCCTGGGTAGATTCTTTGCCGATAATGAACTGGATGTCGTCAATGAGAAGAACGTCTATATTGCGGTATTTTTCCCGGAATTTGGACATGGTTGAGTTGTTTCCGTTTCGGATGGACTCAATCAGTTCATTGGTAAAATACTCACTGGTTACATAGAGAACCTTGGCGTCCGGATTTTTATGCAGCACAAAATGGGCAATGGAATGCATAAGGTGGGTTTTTCCAAGACCTACTCCTCCATAGATGAACAGAGGATTGTAGGCTTCCCCCGGTGATTCGGCCACGGCCAGAGAGGCGGCGTGGGCCATTTTGTTATTGCTTCCCACTACAAAAGTATCAAAAGTATACCTGGGATTCAGATTTGCCTTTGCCGCATTTTCATTTAAATCTGAAGGAAGGCTGGGTTTTGCTTCCCGAAACTCTTCCTTGATTTCTTCCGGCAGTACCAGGGAGATTTCGTAATCCTCTCCTGTGGTTTCCACGATGGCTACCTGAAGGGGAAGAAGATATTTTTTATTGATGTAGTTCAGGGCCATACTTCCGTTTTTTACGATGATTGTTACCACGTTGCCTTCTACTTTATAAACTTCCAGCGGCTCCAGCCAGGCAGAAAATGATACAGGGGAAACATCATGCTCAGTTTTCACCATATTTAGAATTTCCGGCCATTTTTCTTGTATTAAGTGCATTTTCCATTCTCCTAATCCGTATTATTGCCCCATTTCAAACACAAAAATATATGATTGACTGATTTCCTCATTCAACCATTGGCAAAAAAAAGTATTATTATCTATATATTATAATAAAAAACGGTTTTAATCAATGAAAAAATAAAGATTCCATGTGGAAAACCTTTGGAAAAAACACAGCTTTATGATAAAAACAGACAGATTAGGAATAAGTAAGGGGATGTGCATATGTGGATAAGTACAATTAAAATAATAAGGTACTATTATATATAAGAAAGATTTTTTTTAAACAAGGTAAAATTCAAGAATAATGTGTAAAAGTGAGTATGTGGAAATGAAAATGTGGATAGAGGGGATAAATATGTGGAGAAAAAAGGAGGAAATATTGAAATGTGAAAAATGTGTATAATGTAAAATACAGTATCCACATGTCAAAAGCCGTTGAAAAATAAGGGTTTATTGAGAAATAGGAAGAAAAAATGTGAATATATAGAAAGAGTTATCCACATCTTATCCACATTTTGTGGATAAATTTACGTAAACCTGTGAATTGTGAATAAGTGTGTGTATATAAATCTGGACAAAATAAGTTAATAGGAGAAAGTCAGATAGGGATGTGGATAAGTGGTGTACAAGATGTGGATGAAAGGAAATTTTAGTATAATTTGAAAAATGGAATTATCAGGGGAATCATAACAAAAAATGTAGATAAAAACCGGGAAATTCAAAAGAAATGCTTGACGGGAGAAGGCAATATGAATATAATTGAAATGATGTTTTCTATCATGCATAGCTAAAAGAGACATCTATAATAAAATAATAATTCGGAAAGATGTCCATCAATATAAGGGAGGTGCCTTGAATATGAAAATGACATTTCAGCCTAAGAAAAGACAGAGGTCCAAAGTGCATGGATTCAGAGCTAGAATGAGCAGCAAGGGCGGAAGAAGAGTTTTAGCTGCCAGAAGAGCAAAAGGAAGAAAAGTTTTATCAGCTTAAGACCGCAGAATTGTGGTCTTTTCTTCTCTTTGCATAAAAAGGTTAGAGTATGATATATTCGGAATCATTAAAGAAAAACAGCGATTTCCAACTGGTATATAAAAAGGGAACATCTTTAGCAAATCGGTATTTAGTTATGTATGTAAAGGAAAACCAGATGAATCGCAACAGAATAGGAATATCCGTTAGTAAGAAAGTAGGTAACAGTGTAGTAAGGCATCATTTGACACGTTTGATTAGAGAAAGTTACCGCCTCAATGAGGAAAAATTTTGCTGTGGATATGATATTGTAGTTATCGTAAGAGTGAGCGGAAAAGAACAGGGATTTCATTCCCTGGAAAGTGCCTTGCTTCATTTAGGAAAACTCCACAGGATTTTAAGAAGTGAAGAGAATGAAAAAAATATTGATTAAAATGATAAGATTTTATCAGAAATACTTGTCGCCCATGAAGAGAACCTGTTGTCCTTATATACCCACATGTTCTCAATATGGATTGGAAGCTATTGAAAAGTATGGCGCATTTAAGGGAAGTCTGCTGGCTGCCTGGAGAGTTTTAAGGTGTAACCCTTTTTCTAAAGGGGGATACGACCCGGTGCCGTGAGCTGTAAGGGTGACAGAATGGTAAGGAGGATATGGCTTTGGGTATGTTACTGACCAAAAGTACAATGCCGATTGTTAACTGGGTAGCCGAGGTTATGGGCTGGCTCATGAACGGCATTTATAGCATCGGAGTCCACAATTTAGGTTTGTGTATCATAATCTTTACGGTTATCATATATGCCTTTTTGACTCCGCTTCAGATTAAACAGCAGAAATTCTCTAAGATGAATGCTGTTATGCAGCCAGAGCTGCAGAAAATTCAGAAAAAATATAAAGATAAAAAAGACCAGAATTCCCAGATGAAAATGCAGGAAGAAACCATGGCCATATATGAAAAATACGGGGTTTCTCCTACAGGAAGCTGTCTGCAGATGTTGATTCAGATGCCAATTTTCTTTGCTTTGTATCAGGTTATCGTAAAGATTCCCGGATATATCGGCGGTATTAAAGATGTATTTGAGGCAGCAGTTACCCAGATTACAGGGGTCAAGGGATATGTAGATATTATCAACACTTTCATTAAGGACAACGGACTTAATGTTTATGGATGGAATGCTGAGAATGTAACAGATAATCATGTGATTGATTTTCTTTATAATCTGTCTCCCTCTCAGTGGGATAAGCTGGCGGATGTGGACAAATTCCAGGGCTTTGCAGATGTTTTGAACCAGACTGCAGATAAAATTCAGCCTATGCAGAACTTCCTGGGACTAAATATTGCAGATACTCCCTGGGCATTGATTCAGTCTGGCTGGTCTTCTCATCAGTATTTGATGATTTTGGCTGCAGTTATGGTGCCTGTACTGGCTTGGGCCACTCAGGTACTGAATATGAAGCTGATGCCTACGGCAGCAACCTCTAACAATAATGGACAGAAAAGTAATTCTCAGTCTCAGATGGAAGCTACCATGAAGGGTATGAATACCTTTATGCCGCTGTTTACTGCTTTTATCTGTTTTACTTTCCCGTTTGGTATTGGTATTTACTGGATTATAGGTGCTTTGATTCGTTCTGTACAGCAGCTTCTGATAAACAGATATCTGAATCACATGGATATGGATGAGTTTATCAAGAAAAATAAAGAAAAAAGAGACAAAAAGAGGGCTAAAAAAGGTATTACCTCTCAGAACATCAGCCAGCAGGCCAGAATGAATGTCAGGAATATAGAAGAGCCCAGAAGAAAAACTCTTGCCGAAAAGAGCAGCTCTGCCAAGGATGTAAATTATGATTCCAGAGTGCTTAAAACCAAGCCCGGAAGTCTGGCTTCCAAGGCAAATATGGTAGCTCAGTTTGACGAGGAAAATAAGAGAAAGAAGAAATAGAAGGTAAGGGGGAAGAGAGATGGAATTCAGAGAATTCTCTGCGAAAACCGTGGATGAGGCCATAACAAAGGCCAGTATAGAGTATGAGACTTCCAGTGAAAATCTGGAAATCCAGGTGGTTTCAGAGGGAAAAACCGGATTTTTCGGTTTTGGTTCCAAGCCTGCTATTATTAAGGCTGCCAAAAAGGAAAGAACTGATTTCCTGGAGGAAGAGCCTGTAAAAGAAAAGAAACCTGTTAAATTCCAGTCTGAAAAGGAACCTAAGAAAGAAGTTAAGAGAGAGCCGAAAAAAGAGATAAAAAGAGAGCCAAAAAGAGAAATTAGAAAAGAAGCTCCGAAAAAGGAAATTCCACAGCCGGTTCAGAAGGAAGTAGTTCAGGATAATTCCCGTGAGGAAAAGAAGGAAAAAGTCGTTGTGAGAAGCGAGGAAGAGATTGCTGCTATTAAGGCAGACGCTTTGGAATTTCTGGGAAATGTATTTAAAGCCATGGAGCTGAATGTGGAAATTAAGGCTGAATACAAGAATGAAGAAGGAAATCTGGACATTGAATTTGTGGGACAGGATATGGGAATCCTTATTGGAAAAAGAGGGCAGACCCTGGATTCTCTCCAGTACCTTACCAGTCTTGTGGTAAATAAAGGCAGACAGGGATACATCCGGGTAAAACTGGATACAGAGGACTACAGGAAGAGAAGAAAAGAAACCCTGGAAAATCTGGCTAAGAGTATTGCCTATAAGGTGAGAAAAACCAGAAGACCGGTATCCTTAGAGCCTATGAATCCTTATGAGAGAAGGATTATACATTCTGCTCTTCAGGGAAACCGCTATGTGGAAACCTACAGCGAGGGTAACGAGCCTTACCGTCATGTAGTAGTGAAGCTGAAAAAATAGAGTTACAAATAAACAAATAATAAGACATGAATTATTCTAGGTGAAAGCGTGAATAATAGGATTTTCCTTACGCTTTCACCTAATTTTATATACCCTGATGGTAAAGAGAAAAGAGGTGCAGAGATATGGAGGATACCATTGCAGCAGTAGCTACAGCCATGGCGGCTTCAGGAATTGGTATCGTGCGAATCAGCGGCCCTGAAAGCCGGGAAATTGCAGATAAGGTTTATCGCTCTAAAGGAGGAAAAAAAAGGCTGAAGGACCAGCCTTCCCATACCATACAGTACGGATATATCTTCCAGGGAGAGGAGGTAATTGATGAGGTTCTGGTGATGTTAATGGACGGCCCCAGAAGCTATACTGGTGAAGATACGGTGGAGATTGATTGTCATGGAGGCGTATTGGCCGTAAAGAGGGTGCTGGAGGCGGTTATCAGCCAGGGTGCCAGACCGGCAGAGCCGGGAGAGTTTACCAAAAGAGCTTTTTTAAACGGAAGAATAGATTTGTCCCAGGCAGAGGCGGTAATGGATGTGATAAACGCTCAGAGCGAATATGCCCTGAAAAGCTCTGTAGGTCAGCTTAGGGGAAGTGTTCAAAAGATTATAAGGGAAATACGTCAGGATATTCTTTATCAGATTGCCTTTATTGAGTCAGCTTTAGACGACCCGGAGCATATCAGTATTGACGGATATGGAGAAAACCTGTATAAAGAGGTTAAGAAACAAAAGGAGAAGATAGAAAGGCTGTTAGAGACCTTCAGAGAAGGAAAATTGATGAAGGAGGGAATCAAAACCGTAATCCTGGGAAAACCAAATGCAGGAAAATCCTCTCTTTTGAATACTCTGGTAGGAGAGGAGAGGGCTATTGTAACGGATATAGCAGGCACCACCAGAGATATTTTGGAGGAAACGATTTTGCTTCATGGTATTTCTCTTCGTATGATAGATACTGCGGGAATCAGAAATACTGAGGATGTGGTAGAAAAGATTGGCGTGAAAAAGGCTTTGGAGTCTGCGAAAGATGCCGATTTGATTCTCTATGTAGTAGACAGTTCCCTGCCGCTGGATGAAAATGACCAGGAAATCATAGAGCTTTTAAAGGACAGAAAGGCTATTGTAATATTGAACAAAGCGGACCTTGTGCAGGTAGTCACAGAGGAAGAATTAAGACAGCGCACCAGCTGTCCTGTGGTTCTGGTTTCTGCCAAGGAGGAGCAGGGAATTGATGCTTTGGAAAAACAGATTCAGGAAATGTTTTTTGAGGGACAGCTTTCCTTTAATGAGCAGGTTTATATCACCAATGTCAGACACAGGGCTGCTTTGGAGGAAGCCAGAGAAGGCCTGGAAATGGTAGAAAAAAGCATTGAAGACCAGATGCCGGAGGACTTCTTTTCCATTGATTTGATGAACAGTTATGAGGCTTTAGGTAAGATTATAGGAGAGTCTGTGGGAGAGGATTTAGTCAATGAAATTTTCTCTAAGTTCTGTACCGGAAAATAGAAGCAGTGGGATTGTATAGAAAAGTGATAAAATAGGAACTGTCCACAGAATGGAGAAAAAAAGCTGCAAAATGTGGATAAGTCTCCAGATTTTCAGATGTAATGTGGTTACTGTTCACACAGCAGCCCCACACTTGCTGCCGGGCTGCGTAAGAACATGATTCAGGTGTGAGCAGGCTCCTTTTGGGAAGCAAAACTTTAAATGGGCCTGCGGATGTTACTGTTTACGAGATACCAGTGAACAGTAACGTAATGTGTATTTATATCAGTTATCCTTGTCCGGAGATAGTGTGAGAAGTTCATATCCTTAGCGTACAAAGGAATAAATGTTTTTTGTATACTGAGGATAGGGGAAAGGACAAAACAGAGAACAGAAAGGATATTAGGAAACATGAAAGTATTGGAAGAGAGCTACGATGTTGCCGTGGTGGGAGCGGGACATGCAGGCTGCGAGGCGGCTTTAGCCTGCGCCAGGCTGGGACTTGAAACCATTATGTTTACAGTAAGCGTTGACAGCATTGCCCTTATGCCCTGCAATCCTAACATAGGAGGAAGCTCAAAAGGGCACCTTGTCAGGGAAGTGGACGCCCTGGGCGGGGAGATGGGAAAAAATATTGATAAGACCTTTATCCAGTCTAAAATGCTGAATGTATCTAAGGGACCGGCAGTACATTCCCTTAGGGCCCAGGCGGATAAGCAGCAGTATACCAGAGAAATGAGAAGAACCCTGGAAAATACAGAAAAGCTTACCATACGCCAGGCAGAGGTGACGGAGATTCTGGCGGATAACCGGAAGGTTACGGGGGTAAAGACTTATTCAGGAGCAGTTTATCATGTTAAGGCTGTGGTTTTATGTACAGGAACCTATTTAAGGGCCAGGTGTATATATGGAGATGTGAGCAATTATACAGGGCCAAACGGTCTTCAGGCGGCTAATTATCTTACAGAATCTTTGAAAAAGCTGGGAATTGAGATGCAGCGGTTTAAGACGGGTACTCCTGCCCGCATTGATAAAAGAAGCATTGATTTTTCTAAAATGGAAGAGCAGGTGGGAGATGAAAGAGTTGTGCCTTTTTCCTTTTCTACGAATCCTGAGGATGTACAGATAGACCAGGTTTCCTGCTGGCTTACCTATACCAATGAGAAAACCCATGAAATCATTCGGGCAAACCTGGAACGTTCTCCTTTGTTTTCAGGTATGATTGAAGGAACCGGTCCCAGATACTGCCCGTCTATTGAGGATAAGGTAGTAAAGTTTGCAGATAAAAACAGACATCAGGTATTCATTGAACCGGAGGGATTGGATACCAATGAGATGTATATCGGCGGTATGTCCAGCTCTTTGCCGGAGGATGTGCAGTATGAAATGTACCGCTCTGTTCCCGGTCTGGAGCATGGAAAAATAGTGCGGAATGCCTATGCCATAGAGTATGATTGTATCAATGCAAACCAGCTTTTTCCAAGCCTGGAGTTTAAGAATGTGGAAGGATTGTTTTCAGGCGGACAGTTTAACGGCAGCTCCGGTTACGAGGAAGCGGCGGCCCAGGGATTGGTTGCGGGAATCAATGCAGCCATGAGGATTCAGGGCAGAGAGCCTCTGGTGCTGGACCGTTCGGAATCTTATATTGGCGTACTGATTGATGATTTAGTGACTAAGGAAAATCATGAACCCTACCGAATGATGACCAGCCGGGCTGAATACAGGCTTTTGCTGCGCCAGGATAATGCGGATTTAAGACTTAGGGAAAAGGGGTATCAGGTTGGTCTGGTGACAAAGGAGCAGTATGACTATGTTCTGTGGAAAAAGCAGAAAATAGAAGAGGAGGTAAGCCGCATGGAGCATGTCCATGTGGGAGCGGTCAGGGAGGTTCAGGAGCTTTTGGAGCAGTACGGCAGCACTCCTTTAAAGAATGGAATTTCTCTGGGAGATTTAATCCGCAGACCGGAGCTGTCCTATGATATTGTGGCTCCTTTGGACAGAGACAGACCGGATTTGCCTCAGGACGTAAGGGAACAGGTAAACATTAACATTAAGTATGAAGGCTATATTAAAAGGCAGCTAAAGCAGGTGGAGGGCTTTAAAAAGCTGGAGAAGAAGCGGCTTCCCGACAATCTGGATTATGATGAAGTCCCCAGCCTGCGGATAGAGGCCAGACAGAAATTAAAGCAGTACAGACCTGTTTCCATAGGTCAGGCTTCCAGAATCGCCGGGGTATCTCCGGCAGATATTTCCGTGCTGCTGGTCTATATGGAATCCTACAGAAGGGGGAAGGAAGAAAGAGAATGAGCTATGATTTGACACTTCTGACAGAGGGCTTGAAAGACTACAAAATAAGTCTTACCAAAGAGCAGGAAGAGCAGTTTATCCGGTATTATGAGCTGCTTATTCAGTGGAATAAGGTGATGAATCTTACGGGAATTACGGAGTTTCAGGAAGTGCTTTTAAAGCATTTTCTGGACAGTATAGCTATTGTAAAAGCAGTAGATATGAATAAGATTCAGACCTGTATTGACGTGGGAACCGGAGCCGGATTTCCGGGAATTCCCCTGAAAATTGTCTTCCCTCATTTAGAAATTACCCTGTTGGATTCCTTAAATAAACGGCTGATTTTTTTAAATGAGGTAATCAGAGAACTGGAACTTTCCGGAATCCGCACAGTACATATGAGGGCGGAAGAAGGAGGAAAAAATCCTGAATACAGGGAAAAATACGACCTGGCTGTGTCCAGGGCCGTGTCCCGGCTGGCCTCTCTCTGTGAGTATTGTATGCCCTTTGTGAAACAGGGAGGATATTTTGTTTCCTATAAGGGAGCAAAGGCGGAAGAAGAGCTTCAGGAAGGGAAAAAAGCAGTGAAAATTCTTGGGGGAAAGATAGAAAAACAAGAAGAATTTACGCTGTTTGGTACGGATATGGAGCGTACTTTGGCAGTGATTAAGAAGGTTTCGGCAACCCCGAAAAAATATCCCAGAAAAGCGGGAACACCGGCTAAGGAGCCGATTTTGTAATAAGGGAAGGTGTCGCATTAAGTGGAATTTAATGCGACACCTTTTTTTAGCTATCTTTCAGCCCGCTTGTGGAAATTCCCTGGATAAACTGTTTTTGGAAAATTAAAAATATAATCAAAACAGGTATCATGGTAATAACAGACATAGCCAGAAGACATTCCCAATCTATGGTATTTTCTCCGGAAAAGCTTTGCAGTGCTGCAGATTGTCTGGCTAAACGGACACCTGTGCCATATTCGGCGGACAGTCTGAGA
>CABSEJ010000072.1 GCA_902476765.1 uncultured Blautia sp. | reverse complement strand
CAGCCGTAGTCATACATGGTTACCTGAGTGTCTGCCTCAAATACTTCTACTTTTTCCAAATCAATTTCCAGAATTTCTGCAGCAATCTTTTTCATCGCCATAACCGTACCGCAGCCATGGTCGTGAATACCTACATGGATGATTACCGTACCGTCTTCCTGGAGCCTGGCTATGGCTGTAGCCACATCTGTCTGATAGGGATAAAAGGAGCTGGTGTGGGAGTACAGGGCCATGCCGCTGCCGTACCGGTATCTTCCCCCGGTTTTATTTTTCTCTTCACATTCCAGTCTCCGCCTCTTCCAGTCAAACTTTTCCGCCCCTTTTGTCAGACATTCCCGGAAATGAACATTGCCTACATGGGTGTGGTGCATCACCTCCGGGGCATAGGGCTCCAGCACATTTCTCAGCCGAAATTCCACCGGGTCTATGCCCAGCTTTTCCGCTGCCTGGTTCATATGCGTTTCCAGACCCATAGCTGTCTCACAGGAGCCCCAGCTTCGGAAGCTTCCGTTTACAGGAGTGTTGGTGCAGACTGTCCGCCCCTCAAAATGGATGTTGGGAATGTTGTACACCTTTCCCAGTTTTCCTCCTATGGTTCTGCAGTAGGAGGGGGATACGGTCTGATAAGCCCCGCTGTCCAGCCGCACTTTAAAGGACAGTCCCAGAACCTTTCCTTCTTTGGTTATTCTGGATTCCACCCATTCGTCTAGACTGTGCTTCAGCATAGTATTCTGAATCTGCTCCTCTCTGGTGTAGGAGAGGAGCACTTCTGCCTTTAAATCTCTGGCCGCATAGGCTGCCAAAGGCTCTGTAAGGGTTTCCTGTTTGCATCCGAAGGAGCCCCCCATAGGCGCCTTCACCACCCGCACCTTGCTGTAGGGCATCCCCAGAAAATCTGCAAGGGTGGAACGTATGCCGAAAACCGTCTGACAGCCTGTGTATACTGTAAGTCTTCCTGTTCCCTTATCGTACCGGGCCAGGGTGCAGCTTGTTTCCATGGAAAGATGGGTGATTCTCCCTATATGGGTATAAGTGTTAAAGACTTCTCCCTCTTCCAGTGAACTGTAGTCTCCCCGGTCCTGTACAGGAGCTGTATATACATTGCCTTCCTCATGGAGTTTAGGGGCCTGGGAGGCTTCCGCCTCATCCGGGGTGATAGCCCCGGGAAGAATCTCATAGGTTACCTGAATCAAATCCGCAGCCCGGCTGGCTGCCTCCTGGCTTACCGCCACTACGGCTGCTACCCGCTCTCCCCAGAACCGCACATGAACGTCAAAGAGCCTTTCCTGATTAGGCATCTGCTCGTAATGGGCCACCCGGCCTCTGTCATACAGGGTATCCGGCGTATTCTCCCAGGTATAAATCTTCACTACGCCAGGCACCTCCTTTGCCTTGGCGCAGTCAATATTCTGAATCCGGCCGTGGGCAATATCCGAATGCTTTAATGCCATATAAAGGGTCCGTTCCCCCTGCATATCCCTGCAGTATTCCAGGCCTCCGGTGACCTTGCCGTATACATCTGCATTGGACAGGGACTTTCCCACATATTTCAGTTCTTTTGCCATAGGGCCACCTCGATTTTCTATAAATATTCAAAGCCTTTCAAGGCTTCCTCTAAAATCTGCTTCTGCCTCTGGGAATACTCAGGAGCCTGGTATTCTTCCAGACGTTTCTTTACTCTCTCTGCGGCTTTTTCCTCCACGGTAATCTTGCCGTTTCTCTGCCACTCATCATAATTTTCCACGTTATACAGCTCCGGATAATAGATTTCCTCCCGGTACATTTCCATGGTTTCTTCCTCCAGAAGATAATTGCCTCCCGGTCCCTCTTCTTCCATGGATTCCAGACTCATGTCCTCGGCAGAGAAAATATCAATGGCTTCCGCCGCTTTTCTGGCTTCCATCAGCTGCTCGTCAAGCACATATTTCTCAAAGCTGAAAACATTTAAGCCGTCCATTTCCCCGAAGGAGTGGAAAATAAAGTCTGAGCCCACATCCAGGCTTGTCATAAGGGACATGGCCGTCTCCGCTCCGTTCTGGAAATCCAGCTCCTTGCCCATGGACAGGGAACCGCCGGTACGGCAGGGCCTTGGCATACTGAATAAATACCGCTTCCTCACAGCCCCAGGATACCGGGCTGGCTTTTCTCATATTAGACACATAGGTAGTGTTTCCGTAAACTACCGGAGCCCCCGGATTCACAAACTGGGTCATAAGAACTCCTGCAAGTACCTCTGCATTGTTCTGCACAATGGTTCCTCCCAGAGTAATGGGGCTTGTCATGCCCGGTATAGAGCAGCAGGCAATAACTACCGGCAGATTTCTCTTGGTATAGGCCAGCTGGGCTTCCACATCCTCCCAGGCATAGCGGAGAGGAGAAATCACATTGCCCACGCCAATGGTGTAATAGCCTTCATCGGTATCATAAAAATCTCTGGCCAGCTGGATAGTTTCCTCTGCGTCCTTCTTTCCGAAACAGGACATGATTACCGGATGGGTAGAGTATTTCAGAGAAAGGGCCCCTTTGATTACCTCGCTTCTGTCAGCGGGGAAATCCCGCACATAGGTCAGTGGAGAGCTGCTTAAATTTATCATAGGGCTGGAAGCGTCAAGCTTGCGGATTTTCACATAATCCTCCGGGGAAGCGTCTCTGACCTGGCCTTTTTCCAGAATCTTTCTGGAACCTGAAGCAGAACAGATAGCCTGTCCTCCCTCTCCGATTTTCAGCTCCTCAAAAGGTGTTTTCATTACAAAGCTGGGAAGAAGGGTGGAGATTCCTTCCTCCACATCCTTTTTGGAAAAGAACACCCTGTTTCCCTGTACCTTGACTCCCCGTTTTTTAAACAGCTCCAGAATATCCGGGTGTTCAAAGTCCACACCAATATGCTCTAATACATATAAGGTTTTTTCATGAATGGTTTCCAGTTCCTCTCTTTTTACCTGTCTCAGAATCATACCTTCACCTCCTATAATTTTACAATAGCACTGATTTCAATTTTCATGCCGCCCCACAGCTCCAGGGCAACCCCGGACCTGGCCGGAGGACAGGCATTGCCGAAAAACTCTTCATAAATTACGTTCATAGCGTCGAAGTCCTCCATGGTAGACAGGAAAACGTCACACTTCACTACATCCTCCATAGAAGCGCCCATTTCCTCGATAATCAGCTTCAGATTGCTGAGGGCCTGGCGGGTTTCCTCCTCAATAGTGCCGTGAATCACCTCTCCGGTCTCCGGATTCAGGGCAATTTGACCGGATATAAATGCAAATCCCCCTGAAATTACAGCCTCTGCTACCGGTCCGCCGAAAACTTTCATTCCTTTCGGTGTAAAAACCTGTTTTTTCATGTAAATTCCTCCCGTACTTCGAATATTTTATATGCTTCTCTCTTTTTACCAAAAACCTGTCGGAAAAATGTCTGTAAAAAAGGCAGGACCTTTTTATCCTTTCAAAAGTCCTGCCTTTTCTGTCTCTTCTATTTTCTCCCACAGATAAGCGCTGTTCAGCTTTCCCGCAATTTCCCTGGCGGTTTTCATGGAGTTTAAATATTCCTGTTCCAGGTGCTGACATCCGGCCCACACTGCGTAGGAAAGCTCTGTGTCCGCCTCTCCCCAGAGAGAGGAAATTCCTTTGAAGCACTTCCTGGCTTTTTCAATAAACATCCTGGACTCCTGAAACCTTCCCAGATAAGCCAGGGCAATGGCTGCGTCTCCGTAAAAAATCCCTTCTTCCCCAGAGTGGAGATACTGTTCTCCCAGCTTGGAAGCCTTTTCCAGAGAAACCCAGGCCTCCTCCCATCTGCCTTTTTTCATATAGCAGCTTCCCTGTACATGGCGGCACATAGCCAGCTCTGTAAGGCTTTCTGTATCTCTCCCTGCCTTTTCCAGCTCCTGTGCAGCCTGTCCCAGGATTTCCAGGGCTTTGTCCGTCTGTCCCTCTCCCATGAGAGACTGGGCCTGGTGCCGCTTCAGCATACAGACCTCCTGGGTGCAGGATTCCGGCCGGTCCTTTATAAATTCCAGACAGGTATGGATATATTCTCTTGTTACCGTGTTTTTTCCCGTCATCTCTCCATAGAGGATTAACTGCATATAATTATAAAAAATATAGTCTCTGTCCTCCAGCTTTAAGGCCAGCTGCAGGCTTGTGTAGATATGGAGAATCCCCTGACTGAAGGCTTCGGTGTACATCTCATACCTGCCCAGCAGATATTCCACCCTCATGTAAACAGGGGCTATAGCGGAATCCTTTTCCCATTCCTTTTCAATTTCCCAGGCCAGCTCCGCCAGTTCATCCTCCTTGGCCTCATATCCGTTTATTCTTGGCCTGAACTTCGTCTTTCTGGCCAGAATGGGGTAATAATCATAAGGAATTCCATAAAAGGGCTCCAGATATTTCACCTTATAGTCAAAAGTTTTGTACCTGTCCCCGCACTGCTCCCAGTGGTAAATCAGCGAGGCGCAAAGCTCCATGGTCTGGGCTTCTCTGTACTGCTTCTCATAATAACAGGCCGCCCGGTAGTGGTACAGCATCTGCTTCTGCCGGGGAATTCCGTTATAGACATATTCCCGGATAACCTGGTGCCGGAACTCATAGGCAGTTTTCCCGCTGATAAACCGTTCAACTATCATTCTGGATTCCAAAAGCCCGGACAAAACTTCCTGGATTCCCTGCCCTTCTTCCATCACCGCCTCAATATCCCCTCTGGAAACGGCTCCGGCAAACACAGACAGAGCCTTCAGGACCTGTCGTTTTTCTTTATCAAGAGCCATAAGCCTGCCCTCTATGACATAGGACAGCTTGTCTGTAAATGCAATATCCCTGCCCTCGTCTCTCAGAAACCTCAAAGCCTCTGTATAAAACAAGGGATTTCCCTGGGTTCTTCTGTAAATTTCTTCGATTCTTTCCAGGGGCTCCGGCTGGCTTCTGGCCGTATCCTTTGCAATCTGGAGTGCCTCCTCCCAGGTAAAGGGCAGCACCGGCACCTCCTTTAAAATTCCTCTTCCCACCAGAGGAATCTTAAAGCCGTTTAACTCCTCCTGGTTTTCTTCCCGCACAGCAGCAATAACCCTTAGCTGCCGGCTTTCCAGGCGGAACAGCAGATTTCCCAGAAGCTTTAAGCTCATCTCATCCATCCACTGGATATCGTCAAAAAACAGGATAATCTCCCTGCCCTTAAAATATTTAGACAGATACCGGAAAACCGTTTCCGTCAGAATCTCGAATCTTGTCATAAAAAGGCGGTTTTCCAACACCTTCTGCTCCAGCAGAATACCCGTAGGGGATTCTACCTGTACCTGGTTCATCCGGCAGTATTCGTCTATCTTCTCCATAATGCCGTACCAGGGCTTCAGATACAGCTCCTGCTCTGTCTGGCAGCATTCCCAGGAAAACATCAGATATCCGGACTCCTCCAGCAGCCTGCGGATTCTGCGGAGCAGCATACTTTTTCCCACTCCTGTTTCCCCGCACAAAAGAAAGGCTTTGGGAGACTGTCTGGTGCCCTGGTCTCCATGGGAAATCTCTGAATACACCCGGTACAGAATATCCTTTCTGCCGAAAAAATACTCTTCTCCCTCCCGAAGCACCCGGCTTTCCTGCTGCTTCATGTCCTCGATTTTTTCAAAGAGGCTTATGGTTTCCTCCTCCGGCCCGGCATCAATCTCTGCCCGCAGCACATCTCTTAAATCCCGGTACAGATTCTGGGCTTCTGTGTATTTCCCCGCCTCCGCCAATTTTTTCATCAGACTGCGGTACACTCCCTCATCCAGAACCTTGTGCTTAATCAGCAGACGGCTTCCCTGCTCCAGAGTTTCCCCTTCCTCTCCGTTCTTAAACTGGAAAATCCGCACCGACAAAACCCGCTGAAGCTTTCTTTGCAGCTCTCTGCGCTGGACTTCCGCCCACTCTTCATATTCATAGCAGTTCTTCACATAAAAGAACTCCAGAAAATCTCCCTGCCACAGGCGGAGCACATTGTCCTTTGTCACATGCTCTGTGTCAATCCACACCTTTTTCTCAGGGTCAAAAATAATTCCCGTATTCCCCTCTACGGAAAGAATGTCCTGGCCCAGCAGCTTTCGGATGTTATAGATGGCATCCCTCAGGTTTTTCCGGGCAGCCTCCTGGCTGCTCCCGGCCCACAGCACCCCTATGGCCTGGCTTCTGGTTATATTTTTATTCACGCATAAATAGTAAAAAAGTCCTTCTACCTTCTGGTAGGGAAAACTGACAGTCTTCCCCTCCACTTTCACCAAAGGCCGCCCTAAAAGGGTTACCTGAATGCTTTCCTTTGGTCTTCCATCCATAGCTATCACCTTACATTTCGCTGGCTGCCAGCCTTTCTCTCTTCTTTAATGTTATGGCTCCCTTGGGACAGTTGGGAGCACAGATAGTACAGCCCCAGCATTTCTCTACATCATAGGTTACCTTCTTACCCTCTTTCACAAAGGCACCGAAATTACAGATTTTGGCACATTTCCCGCACTGTACACACTTGTCCTGGTCCCACAGGATTTCATAGTGGGAGGTAGGATACCGAAGCCTGGTTCCCAGGATTTTCGCCATTTTTACCGGATAGCAGCACACACCGTCACAGTTGCACAGTACCTCATGTTCCCCGGACTGCATAAGCCCCTTCCCGTTGATTTTCCGAATCCACTCCTTGGTTTCTTCCCGGCTTAAAATTTCCCCGTGGCCCCGGTCATAGGGAGTGTTAGGGCCTTTTACCAGCTTGTTGATACATACGTTTACCGGCTTGTCCTTATACCGCTCCATAGCCTTACAGTTACAGGGGAGAATCAGGATTTCCTCTCCAAAGCCATCCATCATTTCCATGGATTCCTCCAGAGTCAGATACTGGGTCTGGTGCATGGGCACATCTTCCCCTCTGGCAATCGCCAGAGCCTTGTCCGCCACACCTTCCATATAGACCTTTAAATCCCAGTCATTAAGCTTTCGTACCATTTCCTGGCTGTACTTTGCATAAGCCTCCGGCTCATACTGAGCAAAATAGGGATACCTGTCATAAAAGGTAGTGATTCTGTAATTATCCGGCTTTTCCGGATTTTTTACCAGCACATTGCGGCTGTAGCTTTCCCACAAAAGCCTTTCCGGCTCTTCATAACCCCACCGGGTAAGCCAGCTGCAGATTTCCTTCCCGGATACCTCTGCCTTTTCCATTTTTACCGCCAGCTCTATTTCATATTCCCGGTACATAGGGCCTGCCGCCTCATAAAATTCCTCCGGTACCTGCCACAGCTCCATGGCTTTCTTATATTCTTCTCTCAAAGTATACCTCCTCCTGCTGCATACTGCAACGTTTCCCTGTTATTTCCAAAAAGGAGCCGCCGCACTTAACCCAGTGTACTGACACATTCACATTTCAACAAATGACTTGCCTGAAGAATGAAAATTCATTCTACGTCATTATGCTGAAAATGAATGTGCCAGCACACTATCAGAAATATTCTCTATTTCTGTTAAGTGCGGCAGCCCCTTCTGCCAAGTTCTGCGCTAAAAGTTTCTGCTTACCAGATTTCCGTCTGCCGCTATAGGCATATATCTGGCCTTGGTGCCTTCAATCATATCGCCGTATATGGCGATATAGAAAGGCCGGTACACCTTCCGCTCCTCCACAGGCCGGATGCTCAGGTTCCTTCCTGCATGGCGCCTTACCATCCTTTTTGCCATAATGGCCCCGCAGTCCCGCAGCCGTTTATCTTCATAATAGGTAGGCTGAATGTCATTTTCTTCCACCTCCCGCTCCTCTGTCACAATCTCATCTTCCACATAGGCTGCGGTACAGGTGGTAGCCTCCACCATGACTCTGATTTTTTGCTTGTCTTCCGTTTTTTTCTTACTTATGGCTTTTACCAAAAAATTATCGTGATAAGTCATCTCATAGATGATGTAACGGCTTTCCAGATACATGACCCTGAGATTTATCTTTTTATTCCCGAATAAAAGCCGGATAATAGGATTCTTTCCGCCTCTGGCTATTTTCAGGGCTTCTTCTTCCTTCATTTTAATTGGAAAACATTCAATCTTCATGTCAGTCCTTCTTTTCTTTTTTGTCCTCTTTTGCTTTTCCTTTTCTGCCTGTGGCAAAGGAGAAGACCTCTGTACAGTATTTCAGGAAAACTCCTACGGTAATACAGATAGCCAGTCCCGGTGAAAGAATACCTACAATAAAGTCTATGCCGTTCAGCATACCGTATCCGTAGATACAGGCCAGAACAATGAACAACAGTATCAGGCCGCCGTCTACGCCCAGCCATTCTACTTTCTCATATTCTTTCTTTGCTTCCGGCTGTTTTGGCTCTTTCTTATTCATAACTGCCTTTCCTTTTCCTACTTCCATCTGACGTCGCTGGGCATTTAAGTCCGTGCCGAAGTGATTTCCTATGACAAAGGCCACCAGGGACAGAGGCAGACCGATTAAAACAGGGTCAATGGTAATGCCGGAAATCGTTACCGGGCATACATACTGGAATAAAATCCACACCACGGCTCCCACTATCATACTGGAAACTCCGGCCACGTTGGTTTTCTTTCCGTCATACATCAATGCGGCTATCATAGGCACAAACAGCAGCGTCATACTGATGCTGGCCAAAAACAGATAAGCGTCGTACACTCTGTCAAATTTAAAGGCTGTTACCAGACCAATGATACCGAAAATCACACTGGCAATTCTGGTAATGCGGATACTGGTCTTATCCTTCAGGGGCCTGTCTCCCCGCAGCATATAAATAATATCATTGGAGATAATCTCACCGCCAATGAGGTAATAGCTGTCCAGGGTAGAGATAATGGCTCCCAGGATTCCTACAATAAACAATCCCTTGGCTACTACCGGAAGGTTATCCACAATCATGGCAATATAAGTAACCTCCGGCTGGGTTGTCAGGTTAATGTCATGGGCCCGGATAATGGTACCTGTAATCATGGTAACCACGTCAAAGGACAGCCAGATAGAGAAGCACAGAAGCATGGCTCTCTTTCCTGTCTTAGGAGAATTGGCTGCCGCAAACCTCTGATAAAAGGTAGGGTCCTTATAAATATTGATACAAAGCACAATCAAAATAACGGCCTGGGGAATGGGCGTTCCGCCGAAGGCTGTCAGCATTTCCGGCGCCGGTCCGCTTAATGCCTCCCGGATTCCTTCAAAGCCTCCTATTTTGAAAAACATCTGGGGAAAGGCTGAGGACACGCACACAACCATAAGGAAGAAGAAAATCATGTCCGTAACCGCCACACCCATAAGTCCTCCCAGACAGGTGATGGCAATGGAAATTACAACTACAATAGCCGCCACCATTACCTTGTCTGCATTCCAGGCTCCTTCACCAACATATCCTACTGCGGCAATCTCTCCGATAGAAAGGCAGGTGATAACAATGGTAACAGCTCCCAAAATAGCCGCCAGCTTTCCATAATTCATCCGCAGCAAATCCGGTATGGTTCCTTTGGCCTTTACGGAAATCCTGGGTGCAATCCACAGCGCCAGTGGGAAACGAACCGCATGGGCGCCGATGGACCAGATGAAAAAGGCCGAAAGTCCCATAGTGGTAGAATATCCTACGGTTCCTACCACTCCGGCTCCTCCGTACCAGGAAGCCATCAGGGTTCCCACTACCAGAGACCAGGGCAGGGCTCTGTTGGCCTTATAGAAGCTGTCCATGTCCTGGGAGGTCTTGGAAAAGTAATAACCTACCCAGAGAATCCCTGCAAAACATGCAACCACTACAATGTTGTCAATAATTGTCATAAAATACCCCCTTCTCGTCTTTTTCGGTATTCGTTTTCTACTGTTTTAACAAAAGAATGTCGAAAAAGTGTCTGTAGCCGGGCATTTATTCCATAGCCTTTACTACCTCCAGGGCTTTCTGGAGCTGGTTGTCTTCTTCATGGGGAATAGAGGTCTCCTGTTCCAGGCCTTCATTCAGCTCCTCCTCCACATCCGGCTGGATTCCCGTACCGTGGATACATCTGCCCTTGGGGGTGTAATATTTGGCGGTGGTGGTTTTAATTGCGCTGCCGTCTGAAAGGGGTATCAGGCTCTGGACAATTCCCTTTCCGTAAGTGGTAGTTCCCACCAGGGTTCCCAGGCCGTAATCCTGAATGGCCCCGGCAAAAATCTCTGAGGCGCTGGCGCTGTTGCCGTTTATCAGAACAGCCAGAGGCATATTCAGTTCATTATCTCCGTCACAAGTATATTCCCGGCGGCTACCGTCTTTGTCCTCTGTGTAAACAATCAGGCCCTCCGGTAAGATATCCTCCAGAATATCGCAGACAGAGGTAAGAAGGCCCCCTGGATTTCCTCTCACATCCACAATAAGCCGCTCCATACCCTGTTCCTTTAGTTCCTGGAAGGCAGATTTATACTGCGGTTCTGTCTGCTCCGTAAATTCATAAAGGGCAATATAACCGATATTCTCCTCCAGCATCTCATGAGCTACTACCGGAATATTTACCTCCTCCAGAGGCACGTCTATCTGAAGGTAGTCTGTTTCCCCTTCCCGGGCAATGGTGAGATGGGCCGTACCGTCCTCAGAACTTTTTACCTTATCCACTACCTCCGAAAGCTCCATGGAAGCAGCATCCTCTCCGTTAACCTGGATGATAATATCTCCCGGCAGCAAGCCTGCCTTTTCTCCGGGAGCGCCTTCATAACAGCGCACCACCTCCACCTGCATGGTGTCTGTATTCTGCTGCATCACCACGCCGATTCCTTTGTAGGAGCCTGTGGTCTCTGCAGTCAAATCCTCATACTCCTCCTGGGTATAATAAGCGGAATAAGGGTCCCCCAGGCTGGCCATCATGCCCTTATACATGTATTCCTCCATAAGAGAATCGTCTGTCTCTCCGGTGTAAGAATCCTTCACCGTCTCCTCAATAAACTTGGCCTTCTGCACAAAGGCATCTGTAACAGCACCCTGGTTTCTCTCTTTGTACTGTACAGTGTCATAAGCCTTGAATCCGATTCCTCCAATAAGAAGAGTACACAGGATTCCCGTAAGAAATCCCCGGATATATTTTTTTCGTTCCATCGATTGCTCCTCCCTTGCCCCTGTCGGGCTCTTTTTTCTGTCATATGAAAGACTGGCAAGATACATGCTTACCTGCATATACCTTGCCAGTTTCATCTCATATCCTCCGCTCATTGCCTTACCTGGACGCTTTCTCTTTGCACCCCGGGTCCACGGCCCGCTGCATCACACTCTCAGATGCTTTCTCACGGAAAAGATACTTCCTATAAAGCCAATGCCGATTCCCAGTCCGATTCCCACAGGAAGAAGGTACTGGAATACATAATTCACATCCAAAAACTGAAGGAAGCTTCCCAGCATGTGGAATTTTTCCATCACATAGACTATAATCTTTTCGTATATCACATAAAGAATACCCATGGGAATGGCTGCGCCAATTACTCCCAAAAGAATACCCTCGATAACAAAGGGTGAGCGCACAAAGAAGTCTGTGGCTCCGATAAGCTTCATAATTCCAATCTCTTCCTGGCGCACCGAAATACCCATAGTAATGGTATTGCTGATAAGGAAGAAGGCCACGGCCAAAAGCAGAATAACAATAGCCAGAGACACATAGGCCATCAGTTTATTAAAGGTTGACAGAGTATCTGCCGCCTGCTGTGACTGTTCTACCCTCCGGACGCCATCCAGTCCTTCGATAAAATCTACCAGTGTCTGCTGCCCTTCCACATTGTCCAGATATACGTCGAATCTGGCTGAATTGGCCAGGGGATTGTCCTGCATAAAGCCTTCCGCTAAATCACTGTTATCCTCTCCCAGATAAATCTTGCTGTAGGATTCCCAGGCTTCGTCTGCGGAAATATACTTCATTGTGGCCACCTCAGGCCGCTTCTCAATCTGATTGCCGATTTCATCAATCTGCTCCTGCTTGATTCCCTCGTCAAAGTATACCAGTACGGCAACGCCTTCCTCCGCAGAGTGAACAATATAATTAAAATTCATAACCAGCGCCAGGAAAATGCCGAATAAGAAAATACATGCAGCCATGGTAGCAATAGAGGCCAGGGAAAAGCGGAGATTTCTCCATATATTTTTAAATCCCTGTTTAAATATGTATGCAATTGTACTAATTCTCATTCCGATATTCACCTTCTTGTTCGTCGCTGACAATGACGCCTTTCTTCATTGTAATTACACGCTTTTTAAACGCATTTACAATCTCTCTGTTGTGGGTAACCACAAGAACCGTAGTACCCCGCTGGTTAATTTCCTCCAGCAGTTTCATAATCTCAAAAGAATTCTTAGGGTCCAGGTTTCCTGTAGGCTCGTCTGCCAGCAGAATATTAGGCCGGTTTACCAGAGCCCTGGCCAGAGCCACTCTCTGCTGCTCACCACCGGAAAGCTGGTCTGGCTTTGACTTATATTTCTCTGCCAGGCCTACCAAAGTCAGCACCTCCGGCACCCGCTTTTTGATAATACGGGTTGGGCGCTCGATAACTCTCTGGGCAAAGGCCACGTTCTCATACACGTTCCGGTCTCTCAGAAGACGGAAATCCTGGAACACAACACCCACTCCCCTGCGGTATTTTGCAACCTTCCTTCTTCTCAGCTTATTCAGCTGCTGACCGTTTACCGTGATGGTCCCGCTTGTGGGGTCCAGCTCCTTCAAAAGAAGCTTAATCAGGGTAGACTTTCCTGAACCGCTGTTTCCCACTACGAAAACAAATTCACCCTTCTCTACGTGAAGATTCATATGGTCAATGGCCGGCTGGCCCTTGCTGTATGACTTACTCACGTCTTTTAAATCAATCATAATAACCTCCTGTTTTCCTGTTTGTATAACACCCCTTTTCCTTATACTTCAAAGGAGTATTATATCAGTAATCCAGTGTTTCCATATATTTCATATATTTTACCACCATCAGAGCAATCTTAAAGGTAATAGCGTCTTCAAAGACCCTCAAATCCAGTCCCGTGCTCTTCTGCAGCTTATCCAGACGGTATACCAGAGTATTTCAGTGAATATACAATTGTCTGGAGGTCTCTGAAACATTCAGGCTGTTCTCAAAGAATTTATTGATGGTAGTCAGTGTCTCCTCGTCAAAATCATCCGGTGATTTTCCGTCAAAAATTTCCCGGATAAACATTTTACACAGAGGAATGGGCAATTGATAAATCAGACGTCCGATACCCAGGGAACTGTAGGCGATAACCTCTCTCTCCCCAAAGAATATCTTGCCTACGTCCAGAGCCATTCTTGCCTCCTTATAGGAGCGGGAAACCTCCTTCAGCTCCTTTACAATGGTTCCGTAGGCGATATGGGTTCTGCCGTCCCTCTCAATACCCAGGGCAGACAAAATCATGTGTGCTGTTTTTTCCAACTGGGCATAATTATCTGTAGGCGCCAGTTCCTTGACAATAATAATACTCTTCTCGTCAACAGCCGTCACAAAATCTCCTGACTTTCCGCCCAGAAGATTTTTGATATTTTCCAGTGAACCATAGTCTTTGTCCTGGTTGGTCTCCAGTATATAGACTACCCTGCGCACATCCACTTCAATGTGAAGCTTCTTAGCCCGGTTATGGATATCCACCAACAGCAGGTTGTCCAGCAGCAGGTTTTTGATAAAGTTGTCTTTGTTAAATCTTTCCTTGTAGGCAGTCAGCAGTCCCTGCACCTGGAATACCACCAGCTTGCCTAAGGTAAAGGCGTCGTCTGCCTGTCCGTCCAGCACCAGTATGTACTCCAACTGATGGTCATCATAAATCTTGAAATACAGATTGTTCCGAACCACCTGGCTGTCAGCCTGAGAATTGGCGAATGCCGTCACTTCCTCCTGTCCGCAGATTGTTTCGGAAAAGGTAGTTGCCAGCACTTTGCCTTCCATATCCGTTACGCAAAAATCCGCTCTGGATATATCTTTCAGACCATCCAGAGTGTTTTGAAGAATCTGGTTTGAAATCATTTTGTCTCCCTCTTTCATCATATAGTTTGTAAATTATAAGTATCCCATAAGAAAATTTGAAAAAACCCTACTATATATACTAATACAGAATCCCAAAAAAATAAAGAGAAAATATGAAATATTACATATTTTTTTCAAATGTAACAATTTGTTCATATTTTCTCATTTTCTTTATAGCTGGATACCATCTTCTTAAAATTGCTTTTTTCCATAAGGCGGTTGAGCCAGGCTGTTCCCAAGCCTGTTTCCTTCAGGATTTCCGGGCAGCTTCCCAGGCTAAACCATACGCTGGTGTTCACCATTTTACGGTTCCTTTTTACAAATTTTTCCAGCTCATAGTTCTTAGAACAGCTTAACACAGCCTGTGGACTCAGGGCATTCATCTCGTTAATCAGCCTGTCTGCCTGGTCCTCCCCATTCTCCGGCAGGCTGTCCTTTCCCACAATCACAATCTGGGGATATTTTTCCTGTATATAGGCACACAGCTTTTCCGTGTCTTCCGGATTCTCTCCCAAAAGAAAAATATGGTTCCTATAGTGGGCCAAAAGCCAGAACAGAGTACCGAAAAAACCGTGTTCCGAAGCCTCCTGCTCCAACTGGCTGTCCTGCAGACCTGCTGCCTTCAGCACCTCCGGTTCGTCCACCACAGCCTTGTCCAGCATCTGGATATACTCCTTCAGCTCCACATCCGTCTGAGCCGCCATAAGCAAGCCCATATTCAGTATTCCGTAGGTAGAAAGGGAATCCCGGCTGTTCCAATGGTCGTTAATGCTTTCAATCACCTGCTCGGCATGGCATTTTTCCACAGAAATCCCCATAATCTCTATCATTTCCTTCATTCCTGTACACTCCGTTAAATGTCTTTTTCCAGCTGCTTCATCAAGTATCGGCCCACCACATGAGAAAAACCTGAACTATGATGAATATAGGCAAAATCCTTTCCGAAAATTTTCTTTTCTGCAGCCAAATCCTTCTCTTCTCCTGCAAAAACCCCCAGAACACAGACTCCCTGGTTTCGCAGTTTCCGCACCTCAAAGCCAGTGTCTGTCACCGCATATTTGCCATAATAGGGCTGGGGATTCCTGGCGTTAGGCCTGTTGAGAATCACGTCATAGGGTCTTCCGTCGCTGAGTACAATGAGAATCTTATGCTCCTCCTCCCGCTCCAGAAGTCCCATTCCCGCCGCCTTTATAGCCAGCCCGTCCCGGTTGTTAGAGGAGGTAATATAGTCAAAAATATTATTATTTTCTGTTCTGTCCTCATCATAGTCCCGGAACTCATGAAGGATGGTATAATCCCAGAAGGTACAAAAGCTCATGACTCTGTGAGGAATCCCTGCATTGCTGAGAGCCTCGCTTAAAATAT
>CABSEJ010000071.1 GCA_902476765.1 uncultured Blautia sp. | reverse complement strand
CAGATGGAAATTCAGGCAAGTCATTTGTTGAAATGTGAACGTGTCAGTACACTAGTCTTAGCTGGGGCTCTTTTAAGGATTTCATCTTCCGCACAGTCACAGTATCTCCCTGCTCCAGGTTTCCGCAGAGAAGGGGTGAATTTACATGATAGCGTCTGCGGCGCTGCTGCACTGCTTCCCTGTTCTCATTGGCATAACAATACCTGCAGCCATTGAGACAGGTATCATAGGCGCCTACCTCTATGCTCTCCATACAACCACAGGCAGGCCTCTGGTTTCTGTCCTTTCTGCCCTTCAGCCTACAGCCCAGGATTCTCTCTATAAGAGTCTTGTCAATGCAGCTCCCGTGAGAAATACCCAGTGATTGAAAATCCAGCTCTTCCCCACAGGTCTCCAGGACAAGCCCCATATTCTCCGCCTTCTCTTTTAGCTTTTCAGCCAGGAAGTACATTTCTTCCCTCTCTATATGCCGGATATTCAGCCCTTTTATATTTCTTTCTGTCTTCCCGTAAAAGTCCAGAAAACTAATGACACATTTTTCCGTATAATCCTTTAACTGCCTTCCTGTTTCTTCAAAGGTGTTCACATGCCAGGCAGGTGAATAAGAAGGATTTAAGAAAATGGGGTCATATCTCCATATTACCCGCTCTTTTCCGATTCTCCGTGATAGTTCCTGAAACAGTGAAACCAGCCTCCGCTTATCCGAAAGCCCAGGCTCTATTTCCTTTCCGTATCCGGTCAGAGTAAACTGCACATAGAAAGGGTAGTCCTGTATTTCTTCCATTTTTTCCAGCATGGGCCCCGGATTTTTGGTCCAAAACACCATACAGTCCACTGTCTCCGGAGAAACCTCTATTTTACTAACCTGATGAGGATTCATGGGGTTTTTCACATACAGATACCCCTCCTTCACCCGGTTTAAAAACCAGTCCCAATAGCAGGCAGGAATATCTGTCCTTCTGCTGACGCTTAAAATCATAAACTCTATCCCTCAAAGTCTTCCGGTGTCACATCTATTTTCTCATCTTTATAAAAGTAGATTTTATCCCTCTCACCGATTTCCCGCAGCACCCGGCAGGGACTGCCTACGGCCACCACATTGGCCGGCAAATCCTTAGTCACCACGCTGCCGGCTCCTATGACTGTATTTTCCCCTACTGTCACCCCGGGAAGTATCATTGCTCCGGCTCCTATCCATACATTATCGCCAATATGTACCGGCTTGTTAAATTGGATACCTTTTTTTCGCAAAGAAGGCTCCACTGGATGTCCTGCTGTGGCAATGGTTACGTTTGGCCCTATCATCACATGGTTTCCGATAAACACCTCTCCATCGTCCACCACCGTAAAATTAAAGTTGGCATATACAGAATTTCCCATGTGGATATGATGACCGCTCCAGTTTGCATAAAAAGGCGGCTGGATATAACAGTTCTCCCCACAGGAGGCGAACATCTTTTTCATCAGTTCATCCCGCTTTTCCACTGCACTGGAAGGCAGGGCGTTAAATTCCCCCAGCAAATCCAGATAAGGAAACTGTTCATCCATAATCTCTTTGTCGCCCGGGTCGTAAAGCAATCCCGCCATCATTCTTTCTGTGTCATAATAAAAAACTCCTACTTTCCTTCTAATCCTCATAAACCTCTCATACACTGAGGATACCCTCTCTGAGTAAGGGCAAACACGCCTCAAACCATGGTATTTTTGTACTCTGCTGTATTATACTTATACACCTCCGGGCAGGAATACCCCTGGTCTTCCAGAAAATCTGCAATCCTCTTGCCGCTGTCTCCCTTGATACAAGCTTTTTGGGCCCTTTTCATGGCTTCCGCTTGCTCCTTATCCTCCAAAAGCCGGATTCCTTCTCTCACCTGAGCCTCCGTTGTCCTTGGGGCCAATGACATACCATGTCTGACAAAGAAACGGCGGTTAGCACTTTCACATCCCGGAATAGGAGCCGTATGGACAATCGGAATTCCCGAAACTGCCGCCTCAGTGGAAGTCAGGCCTCCCGGCTTAGTATAAATAATATCGCAGGCTTTCATATAAACTTCCATCTGATTGGTTTTTCCAATAATATACAAATTTTCTCTGTCCTTGTATTTCCTTTTCAGGCTCAGGAAAATTTTCTTATTGCTCCCGCATACAACTGCAACAGCATAATCCTCCCCGGCCTGTTCCAACAGTTTTTCTGTAAGCCTTTCCAAATCCCCGGCGCCCATGCTTCCGCCCATAAGCAGACAGATTTTCTTGTCATCCGGAAAGTTCAGATATGCCCTGGCTTTTTCCTTTTCCGCCCGCTGCCGGAACCGGCGGCTTACAGGAATTCCCAGAGGAACCAGCTTGTCCTTCGGCATTCCCCGCTTTACGCAGCTCTTAATGAGTTCCTCATGAGGCACCATATAGTAATCGCACTCTGTTTCTTCCCAAAAAGGAATACAGGTGTAATCCGTCATAATCGCAACAGTAAGAGGCAGCTTCGCCCCTTTTCTCTTCATATAAGTTATGGTCTCAGCCGGATACAGATGGGGCATGAGGATTACATCAAACTGCTCTTCTTCCAGATAGGCGCCCAGATATTTCCCCATTTTTGAGTTTACATAATATACCGGTGATTTTCTGGTAATTCTGCTGACTACCATCCCCAGCTGATATACTGCCCCAAAAACATGGGGCATTTTTTTCACCGTATTCACATATATATCTCCCACACGGTCAGAAACCTTCTGTCCTGCCAATGTCAAATAATCAAACATCACGGCCTCATGGCCCCGGGCATTCAGCTCCTCCTTCATAGCCAATCCCGCAGCGTCATGTCCCCCTCCTGTTTTGCATGAGAGTATTAAAACCTTCATATCCTAATTTCTCCTAAATACAAATCTTATTTTCCAGTCTTCTGTACAT
Source organism: uncultured Blautia sp. (assembly GCA_902476765.1). Lineage (GTDB taxonomy): Bacteria > Bacillota > Clostridia > Lachnospirales > Lachnospiraceae > Blautia. Next base: position 12,444 of record CABSEJ010000071.1, on the reverse strand, counting down.
TTCAGTTCTTCTTTATGTTTATCCAGAACCACCGCAGAAATGAGAAATGCTCCCGCCGTAAAAACAGGATGAAGCCTGCACACAAAGCTGCTGAGCAGCCAGCACAGATAGGCGGCTCCTGTCCGCAGACTGTGAGGGTCCACGATAATGACTATAGAAAATAAAAGATACCAGAAAATCAGCAGCTCCACACTGTCCAGAAAGGGATACAGTCCGGCCAGCACGCCAAAGGTCACGGCGATACCCTTTCCCCCTCTGGCTCTGCCTCCTGCCAGAGGACAGGCATGGCCCATCACAGGCCCGGCCATAATAAGGGCAAAAGCCGGATGTTCCATTCCCAGGGTCTCAGCCGCCAGATGGACAGGCAGAAAGCCTTTAAGAAAATCGCATGCCAGCACCAGGATTCCCCAGAGGGGTCCTGCATAGAGAAAAGCATTGGCTGTGCCGGGATTTCCATCCTTGCTTAAATCACGGATGTCTATGCCGCAGAAAATTTTCGGAAGAAGGGCTCCGAACATAATCCCTCCTGCAAGGTAGGCCAGTAAAAAATAAATTATATATTCCTTTATCATTGTTTCTCCCTCTGCTTTCTGTCCCAGGATTGTATCATCTTGTAAAATTCCGGTATATACAGGAGAAGGGTTAATGCCATAACCCCAATCTCCAGGCCAATCAGCCGGTCAGCCCAAAGCCTGGGAATCTCCGGCCAGATTACCAGAAGAAACAGCAGGAGAAAAAGAGAGCCTGTGCATACTTTTCCAAACCATTTAGCCCCTTCCAGCTTTCTTCCGTGGCGGAGATTGATAAGCCCCATGACTGCCATAAAGCCTTCCTTAACCACCATGAGCAGAAAAAGATATTTCATGGATTCATAGCGAAAAACCAGACAGAGGGCAATGGCTCCGTGGGTCAGCTTATCCGCCACCGGGTCCAGGAATTTTCCAAACTCCGTAATCATATGAAATCTTCTTGCCACCTGGCCATCCAGGAAATCCGTGAAATAAGAAAGCAAAATCACTCCTGCCGCCAGATAATGGCTGCCTGGGTCCTCCCTTAAATACAGCCAGCCAAAAACCGGTATCAGTAAAATACGAAAGTACCCCATACAGTTTGGTATGGAGTACAGTTCTTCCTTTTTTATCTTCTTCATAAGTACCATTCCTATCTTTCAATAGTGTAAATGTATCACAGCCTTCTTTCTCTGTCAAGAAATCACAAGGGAAGAGGCTGCCGCACTGTGATATGCGGCGGCCTCTTCTTTAGGGTGCGTCGATAAATTGTATAATAAAAACTATGGTCCAAACCATAATTTTTATACCTATAAAATTTCCACATAGCCCTGGTCCGCATTCACCAGAATTCTGTCTCCATCTTTCAGCGTCTCGTAAAACTCCGGCTCTACCTTATCCACCATGGGAATCTCCATGATAATGGCGCTGGATACCAGAACTGTCTCCGGGTGGCGGATAATCATGGCCGCCGGCATGTTCCCCTGGATTTTCAGCTGATACAGACCGTCGGCCTGAACCACAGAGCTGCCTTTCCCTCCGGGAAAGACCAGGACCTTGCCGGCTACGGTTTTCCCTTCTAAATCATGAGCTTTCTCTATTACAGTCCCTGTTTTGGGCTCAATGAGATAGAACATGATATGGTCTTTGGAAACCAAAGCTTCTGCCTCTGCACAGCCCTCTGATATTTTGTGGCATTTAAAACGTCTGGCCATTTACTTTACCTCCCCTGTAAGCGCTGCTTCTATACATGTGTCTAAATCCCGGATAACGAAATGGATGCCACGTCTCTGAGGATAGTAAGCACATTTTGGAGATTCGGTAATCCCTGTCTTTCCTGCCAGGTGTCTCCAGCAGGGCTGGTCCGGACAGGAATCCGGAACAATAAATCCTCCTGCCTGGGTGATAATATCATCCAGTCCCATACGCACTGCCATCTCTTTTACATGGCTGGATACCAGAATCCACATTTCCTTTTCCAGCTTCTTTCCTTCCAGTTTAGAGGCAATATATTTTACCTCCTCCAAAGTGAAATGAGGGCATCCGAACATGGCAAAATCAATCTTTCTGCCGCCGCTCAGAGAAATTTCCTCTAATATCTGCTCCTTGTCCTCATTGGTGAGAACCACTCTTCGTTTCGGCTCCTTTCCCCCAAAGGCAGTCTTTAAATCCGGTGCCTCCGGTGTAAAGCCTTCAATGTGATACATGCCGTAAGCCCCGGAAGTATTCAGCTCTGCTCCCAGATTTCTCAGGCCCTCTTTTGTGATGGTTTCCTTTGGGAAGCCGGTGAATACAGGAATTCCTTCCCCGATTTTCTTTCCCAGCATTCCGATAATGTGATAATCATAGGGAGTCTTTACCTCTGCCTGCACCTCTACCAGAATATCACCCTTCCGATTCTCCTCCAAAAGCAGTCCGTATTCCGGCACATAGCCTGTTATAGCGGCGCACAGTGCGCTGTTGGCTCCTTCCCGGTTGCTCCTTGCCCCCCATACTGCATTGACATAAGGGGTAGCGCTGGACTCGGAAAAAGCAATGACCTCTCCATAATGAGGAACATTGGTGTCAATATAAGGGGTGCAGTTATAGCTTAGCTGAGCGCCGATAGCCTTGTAGGCATTGTGGGTTCTCTGCATCAGGTCTGCAAATTCTGGGGCAACCATATCTCTTTGCTTAAAAAAGTCCAGGCAGAATCCGGGATTTACCGTAGGCGTCACTCTGCACCTGGCTCCTTCCCTTAACAGCTTTTCGCAAAACCACAAATCTGCCTCCTGGTTTGATAAAGCCACATGGGCCCTGGTAATGGGAACCATCCGTTCTGCGTCAAAGGATTCTCCTATGGCTACCTGTATTTTCATGGCATAGGCTGTTCCCTTTCCATATTTTCCCTCCAGCATGTCCTGCTGTTCCTGTGTTAATTTCATTGTACCTTCTCCTTTTCTCCCCATATGCCGGGGATTCTGTCAATTCTTTTCTATGTCAGTTCTATGCCGAATCCATTTTGGTTCTATAGTGGTTCTATATTGATTCTATATTAGTTCCGACGGTTTCTGTATCCGTCCGTCAGTTCATTTTTTTACTATTTTCATAGCCGCCCTTCAGGGAAACACTCATGATTTTTAATCTTTCATATACCTGGTCTTCCACTTCAAGGCTGTCCGGAGGAATCTCACTGACTGCTTTTCCTGCGAAAATTTCCCCCGGCACAAAAACCTTTCCCCCTTCTTTTATAGGAGGACAATTTCTCACGGCCCGGGCCATCTCATCTGCCTCCTCCTGAAAGCTTTCCAAATCCGTAAACATGTCAGGGGAAAGTGCGGTGAAAAGATAGCCCAAATCATATTCATCTTCTGCTTTATTTCCCATTTTTGCTCCCATAAAGGCCCCTGTCATAAGCTCCAGCCCATAGCACAGAGCATAGCCCTTTGGCCCGCCAAAAGGTATTCCGCACTGAACGGCCTCCGGGTCTGTGGTGAAATTTCCGTCCTTATCCAGAAAAGAATCTCTGGCTAAAGGCCTCTGCTCTACAATAGCCTGTCTCACCTCTCCCCAAACCTTCTGAGCAGTAGCAAAATCAAAGACATAAGGCTGTTTTCCTTTTGAAGGAAAAGCAAAGCACAGAGGATTTGTTCCGAACAGTCCCTGTTTTCCCCCAAAGGGAGCTACACATCCCGGTCCGCCGTTGTTGGTGATAATCCCGATAAGGCCTTCCTGCCCTATTTTTCTTCCGTATGGTGTAATTCTGGAATACCGGCTTACATTCTTCAGTGCCACAATTCCCACGCCGTTTTTCTTTGCCAGGTCAATGGCCAGATTAACCGCATACAGGGCCCCGATATGTCCCAGCTCCCGGTTTCCGTCCACCATAGCATAGCAGCCCTTCTGCTTTACTAATTTTAAATCCCCCTGGCGCTTGGAAAGCCCAATATCTATGGTTAAAAATTTAGACAGCCCGTGGGTTTTATGCCCCTCTGTCTCCGATTCCACATAATCTGCAATAATAAACTCCGCATATTCTCCTGTTACCCCACGCAGAGCCAGGGCCTGTCTCATTAAAGTTTTGATTTCTTCTGTTTTTACTACCGTCCCCATATTTTTCATTCCTTTCAGCCTAATACAGAAAGTACATCCTCCAGCATCTGGTTTCTCCTGGTATCGTAAACCGGAGCTTCATATGCCGCCAGCCGTTCCTCCACAGCCCCGTGGGCCTTATGTACCACGGAGGTCATCCCTTGCTGCTGCCAGTCATGGTAATTCTCACAGTTAAACAGGCGGGGATGGAACAGCTCCGTCCGGTACAGCTCCAGTGTCTCGTCCTCCAGCATATAGGTTCCTCTGGGACCTACCCGCTTTATCATGTCCATCTGTATATTTTCTTCTGTAATATATTCTTTTTTCTCCACGGAAAGCCTGGCCTCCAAAATCTCCTCATCCAGCAGATATTTTTCCAGACTGAATACATTCAGGCAGTCCAGCTCTCCAAAGGCATGAAACATCAAATCCGTATGACAATCCAGAGTAGTCATCATAGATACTGCCGTCTCTGCACCGTCCTGCCAATCCAGCTGCTTAGCGCCGGAAAGAGAGCCCCCCACCCGGCAGGGCATCCGGTAATAATCTGCCATAGCCTTTGCGTACTGCATAAATATAGCTACCTCCGGTCCCCAGGAAATAGGCACTGCCTTTCTTAAATCCGAGCTGTAAGTAACATTTCCGTATATCACCGGTACTCCCGGATTTACCATCTGCGTCATGACTATGCCCGCCAGAATTTCTGCGTTATTTTGTACCACCGTCCCTCCCACAGTAATAGGGCTGGACATGCCCGGGGCAGAACAACAGGTGATACATACCGGCTGGTTCTGCCGGACATAGGCCAAGGTGGCAGCTACGTCCTCCCGGCAGTAGCGGAGAGGAGATATAATGTTTTCAATCCCCAGGGTATAATAAGCCCCTGTATCTCCGTAAAATTCTTTGATAAATCTAATGGACTGGGCAGCGCTTCTGCCGGTCTCACAGGAGGCGATAAGAGGCTTCTTGGAATAGCGGAGACTGAGAGCTGTTTTCACCAGCTCTGTCTCTCCCTCCGGCAGTCCTGCGGCGTAAATACCGGGCACGCAGCCCAGATTGACAAAAGGACTCATATCGTCCATTTTTTTCAGGTCAATATAATCCTCCACCGAAGGAGTTACAATCTTTCCCTCCTTCAGGATTGTCATAGCTCCGGAAGCAGTGGCCACAGCCCTGCTTCCCCCGCCGATTTTCAGACTTGCAAAAGGCGTTTCTATAACAAAGGACTCCTGCAGGTTCTCCAGCTGTGCCTCTACCTGCTGTGGAGTAAAAAATACTCTGCAGCCCTCCGTCTTTACACCGCTTTTGCGAAAGAATTCCAGAATTTCCTCATGTTCAAAATTCACGCCTACCTCTTCTAATATTTCCAGAGATTTCTCATGAATCATCTGTATCTCCCAATCCTGTATCTCCTTTACAATCATTGCAAGTCCTTCCTTTCCTATTATCTCCTATGGCCTGTGAAGAATTTCCAGGGTTCCCTTTTCCCCGTCCAATCTCACATAATCCCCTGTTTTTATACACAGACAGGGGTCTTCCTCCCTGGAAAAATCTACCACTGTGGGAATCTGCATAACAGCGCTGGCAACCCCTGCACTGCTGTCAATTTTTGAAAAAGCCCACCCTCTGGGAGCGCACCCGGCAGCTCTGGCTGCTCCAAAATAGCAGGACCAGCCGTTGGAGCCTTTGCTTCCCGGCATAATGAGAATACTGTCCTTAATGGTTTTTCCTTTGTTTTCGTTTTCGTAATCCTTGATGACACCTGTAGAAGGGTCAATTCCTCCCCAGCCGGTAATGCTGCCGGGACAAACAATAGCCGTCCCTTCCACAATGCCCGGAATCACACCTCTGCCTTTCAGAATTCTTTTTTCCACCTGTATTCCTCCTTCCAGCAGCCGGATATGGCTGCGTCAATACAGCGGAACTTGTCGGTATAATATACTCTTTCCGCCGAACCGTCAGAACGGACGCTGCCCGACTGCTTCAGGCTGTCATAGACCTGGCCGGGATAATGCTTTAAAAAGCACTCTCCAATGGTAACAGGGCAGGTGCTGGTCTGGATACTGCCTCCTGCTTCCTGGATTATCTGGGTGTAACCGTTTAAATCTGCCATGGCTTTTACCGGATATACGGTCCAGACCATGAATCTGGTTCCTTCATGAACCTTCTTACCCTTGATATATTCCGCCACCTCCTGTATCTGGTGGATGTCATAATGGGGACAGCCCAGGCTTACCAAATCCACAGAGCCTTCCTTTTCCTCGCATAACTCCTCATAAGCCCTGGCAATATCCTCATCGTAAAGTGTTTCTTCTCCCTGTATCTCATGTCCCATGAAAGCTTCCTCCACCGTATTGGCCTCCGGAGTAATGCCTACAATATGGCACATTCTGCAGTTCGTGGTAATAGCCAAAGAGGTAAAAAAGCTTTTCAGCTTCACAAAATCCGCTCCCTGGAAATCCCCGGCAATCACCGGAGTACAGCCTGTAAGAGGCAGCCTTTTTCCCATGGCCTTTCCCAGAACCTCCCAATCCAAAACCGTATGGAGATGTGCCTTTATGTGGAATAAATGGGTGCCGTACCGGTTCTCTTTTACATGGTATCCCCATTTTGGGGTCCTGCCGCAGATAGCCGACCAAAAAGCCGCTTCTATGCCGTCGGCATTACAGCAGGCTCCCCAGAGAGAATTACCCATAATAGTTACCCCGGACTCTGTGGTGACAAAATGCTCTCCCTTCACAGGAAGCCAGCCCATGAGATAAGGGGAACAGGAGCCTGCGATAATCACCCCTGCCTTTCTGGCTTCCTCCAGGTAATAGCTGTTCTTATCAAAAACCTCTTTAGGCTGATTAAAAACTTCATACTCGAACTGGTCGCTGGCCGCCACACAGGACTGGACATAGCACCCTTTGTCCACACAATCAAAAGGAATCCTTTCGTCTCTGGCCAGGTTCATTTTGCTGAAAACCTCATGGAAATCCTGGCTTTTACATACATCCAGATAATTGTGGGCACCGCAGAACACCGTTGCTTTGGTAACTCTGCAAAGTTCTTCCGCTCCCAGAACCTGGGCGTAACGGAGGATATTTTCCATGGCCGTCTGCTTCAGTCTTCCCTGCCTGCCCTCCAACATATCCTGCTCTTCCTGACTAAGCCAAATCATGACGTTCCTTCCTCCTCATGGTCCACCTGCAGCTCTTTTTCTACCACAGATTCCTCCGGGTAATCGGCGGTACCGTATTTTTTATACTGTATCAGCATCTTTACTGTGCTGTAGTTCATCACCACAATGACAAACAATAAAGGAAAAGCGCTGACGATTGCAAGCTGCTTTGTTGCATCGATTCCACTTACCTTCCCTACATTGCTGGCTGTCACAATATTGATAAAAGCCAGCAGAGACATAACGATTCCCCAGAAAATCTTAACTTTTGCCGGAGGCTCTACAGTAGCCGCATTTTTCGCTTTAATAGAAAGGGAAGAAATGGTGGTAGTCATAGAGTCCGCCAAGGTTACCACAGACAAAAAGGCGGTAATCATAAACAGTATACTCATCACTGTGGACAGAGGGAAGTGTTCAAAAAAGGCGAATACCGCCGACTCTGTTCCCAGCTCATTCATGGATTCCCAGATACCTCCTGCTGTTTCCTGGATATTGATGGAAGAAGAACCAAAAATACCGAACCACAAAATCCCAAAACCTCCCGGAAGCAGGAAATTAAAGAGGGTAAACTCTTTCAGGGTTCTTCCTCTGGCAATTTTCGCCAGAAACATTCCGATAAGAGGCGTATAGGCAATCATAAAGCTCCAGTAGTTAATGGTCCACCAGGTAGGCCACATGCCGCCTTCAAAAGTGTCCAGATAAGTGGACTGCATGAAGAAGTTGTCTAAATGGAAGCCAAAAGCCTCTGTGGTCATATTCAGGATATATTTGGTAGGACCGAAGATAAGCACAAATACCATAAGTCCAATATAAATCTTGGCATTTTTATCTGACAGGAACCGCACTCCACGTCCGATACCTGTGTAACTGGAAATAATAAAGGTGATAACTATGGTAATCAGAATAACCGCCCACATAAAGTTAGTTGGATTCACATTTGTGATAATACCCAGTCCTGCTCCAAGCTGCATGGCGGAAACTCCAAGGGACGAAGAAACGCCGCCGGCCAGACCAAAGAGACAGAGAATGTCCACTACGGTTCCTATAGCGCCCATGGCCCGCTTCCCTAAAATAGGATACAGACAGGAACACACCCTGTAAGGAAGCTTCAGGTTATACACAGCCACGCCGATACCGATTCCTGCCACTGCATAGAAAGCATAGAGTACAGGACCCCAGTGAAGGTAGCAGGTACTTAAAGCGTACAGAGCTCCCTGGGCAGTCTCCGCCTCATATCCATAGCCGGGTATGGGGGACATGAAGTGTGTAATAGGCTCTGCAATACCCCAGAATACAATACCAGTGGCAATACCGCCGCACAGGGAAATAACGAACCAGTTCCACCGGCTCATAATCGGCTTGGCATTTTCTCCTCCCAGCCGAATCTTTCCTACTTTCTTTGAAAACATGACCCATATACAGATGCCCAGCATGATAAGGGCAGTCAAATCATAGAGCCATCCAAACCAGGAGGCTGCAAAATTAACAATCTGCCCCTCCGCCTCTGCAAAAGCTTCCGGCCAAACCAGGCCCACTATAATAATCACTGCATAGAGAATCAACATCGTAACAAATACGGGTTTTCTGATTTTTACTTTTTCCATAGCCTTCTCCTCTCTTATTTCACGTCATTTTCCACACACTCCACAATTTTTTCTTTATGTATTTCCTGCTGCAGTTTTTCCAGGTGAGGATGAATGTAAATATCCTCCTCCATAACAGGTATCACTCCAGCCAGGTAATCCAGCACTTTCTGGCTTCCCTCCCCCCGCTTCAGCTCCTTATCAGTAAACTGCTGAGCCTGGTAAGCGGAAAACAATTCAATGGCCAATATGTATTCCAGCTTTTTCACACATTCCAGGGCTTTCTTACAGGCATTATATCCCATAGCCACATAATCTTCCTGGTTGGCGCTGGTGGTCATGCTGTCCACAGAAGCAGGATGGGACAGGATTTTCATATCATTTAAAAGCCCTGCCTGGGTATACTGAGGAATCATCAGTCCAGAGTTAAGACCCGGATTCTTCACCAGAAAATACGGATAAGAAGACAGCTTTTCATCCAGAAAGCGCACGTTTCTACGCTCTGACATCTTCGCCGCTGCAGTAGCCGCTATGCACAGGGAATCCATTTCAATGCCCATGTAAGAGCTGTCCGGATTTCCATTGGAAAATACGTCAAAGTCCTCCGGCTCTCCTGTGACAATAGGGTTGTCCCCACAGCCGTTAATCTCAATTTCCACAGCTTCCCAGGCATCCTCCAGGGTTTTCTTTACGGCTCCGTGAAGCTGGGGAATACACCGCAGAGACAGTGGGTCCTGTACATGGTTTCCTTTAGCAGCCTCCAGCACCTGGGAATCCTTCAGCACAGCTTTCATAATATCTGCTGTCTCCTTTATCTCCTTAAAGGGGCGGCAGGCCAGCACCCTATCGTCATAGGCCTTTAACTGTCCCTGCAAAGCTTCAAAGGAAATAGCTCCCACCACGTCTGCGCTTCTTATGGCATTGCGCATGTCATATACGGCCAAAGCCGCCATGGCTGCCGGAGATGAAACTCCGTTGGTAAGAGCCAGGCCTTCCTTGTAGCTTAGCACAAAGGGCTCCATTCCTGCTTTCTCCAATGCGGTTTTGCTGTCATAGAGAACCCCTTCATACCAGGCTTTACCCTCTCCCAGAAGGGCTGCCGCCACATGGGCCTCTGCACAGAGATAGCCTACAGAGCCTTCCTTTGGCACATAGGGAATCAGGTTTTTGTTCAGAAGCTGCCGGTAGCTTTCCAGAAGCTCCATGCGGACACCGCTTACTCCTTTTCCCAGGCTCTGCAGCACCATCAGTATAATGCCTCTCACCACTTCCTCTGCAAAAGGCTCTCCCACAGAAGTGGAATGGGTAATGATAATATTTCTCTGAAGCTTTTCCGCCTGGTCTTTGGGGATATTCTTAGTCACCAGAGCCCCGAAGCCAGTGGTTGTGCCGTAGACCACCTTTTTCTCTTCCACACATTTTTCAATAATCTGTCTGGACTTTTCCACCCGTTTCTTATATTCCTCCGAAAATTCCACAGTGGCATGGAATCTGGCTACTGCCACAAATTCCTGGATGGTTAATGGTTTTCCTAATATTACTTTCTCAATCTCTCTGCTTTTCATGGTTCCTCCATATATTCTGCCGCATCATAAACTATGCCTTTTACTGCTCTTTCTTTATACAGCCGCTCTGCCTCAGTAATGCGAAGCTTGGGCTGCCGTTTTCTTCTTTCCCGGATTCCCTGTATCCTGGCTCTCAGGCTTTCTGCCAGAGCATCCTTTTTCTCCCGGCTTATTTCCCCGGATAACAGCTCCTCTGCCTCCGGAAGATACAAAGGCCGCACGTCCACAGCACCTAAATAGGCTCTCACCGCTTCTATGGCATTTTCTTTTTTCTCCCAGGAAAGGGCCAGAGAAATCTGTGCAATAGTCACGTCGGTTCTGGCTCCCAGCTTCACAAAGCAGCTTTTTCTCTCCTCCCGGATTGGCAGCCAGAGGGCGGATACCGCCTCTCCCAGAGAAAGAGCGGTTCTCTGGTTTCCTACTAAAAATTCCTCCCCCAAAATCCGCCGGTATTCCTGGTTTTTATTATAGATTTCTATCTCTCCTTTAAAGAGAAACACACAGGGCATCATGTCTCCTGCAGGAGAAGCATTAGCCAGGCTGCCCCCTATGGTTCCCTTGTTTCGAATCTGCTGGGAACCTACATGGCTGCAGGCCATGGACAGGGCAGGAAAATATTTCTCCACCAGAGGATTCCCGGCAATCTGGTGGTGGGTAGCCATTGCTCCGATTTTCAAGAATCCATCCTGCTCCTCTATTTTCCCCAGGTCCGGGATTTTTCCCAGGCTGATATACCGGTCAATGGGCGGATGTTTCTTTTGAATCATAATCAGAAGGTCCGTACCGCCTCCCAAAAGGACAGTCTTTTCTGTGGCCTGTCCCAAGGCCTCAGCCAGGCCATCCATATCTGTGGGCTGGCTGTAGATTACCTGTTCCATACCCTACTCCTCCTCTGCTGCCAACGCTATGGCGGCCTTTATTTCCTTGTAACCGGAACACCTGCAGATATTCCCTGCAATAGCCCTCTTTATCTCCTCCTGGGTAGGATGGGGATTCTCCATAAGCAGAGCCTTGGCAGACATAATCATGCCGCTGGTGCAAAAGCCGCACTGTACGGCGCTTTTCTTGATAAAAGCCTTCTGCAGATGGTCCAGCTCTCCATTCTGTTCCAATCCCTCAATGGTAAGGAGCTGACTGTTGTCCAGCTCTCCCACAGTAGTCAGGCAGGCATGGACCGCTTTTCCGTCCAGTATCACCGTACAGGCTCCGCATTCCCCTTCTCCGCAGCCCTCCTTGGTTCCGGTCAGGTGCAAATCTTCTCTCAGAAAATCCAGAAGCCTTCTCTCTCCCTGTACTTCCATCTCCATGGGCCGCCCGTTTAACAGAAAAGATATTCTCATGATTTCCGGCTCCTTTCTTGCTTTTCCAGTTCCTCTAAAATAATTTCTCTTGTAATGGGGATACTGCCAATCTCCGTACCCAGAGCATGGTTCACAGCCGCCACAATAGCCGGGGCCACAGGAACCACCACTACCTCGCCGATAGCCTTTGCCCCAAAGGGACCATATTCCTCAGGCTCTTCTATAAATAAAACCTCATAGTCCGGCATATCCACCGCATTGGTTACCTCATAATTTTTGAAATTGGTAATAAGGGTCTGGCCTGTCTGTGGATGTATCTTGATTTCTTCACACAGGGCCATTCCCATTCCCTGCTGAATACCGCTTCCCACCTGGCCTATGCACATATCCGGGTTAATGGCTCTGCCTATATCATGAACAGACAGGCAGTTCATGACTTTCACGGCTCCGGTGTAGGTGTCTACCCGGACTATAGTGAAATGAGCTGCCGCTGTGCCGGGATTTTCCTGGGAATTTACGGTGCATACCTGGTAAATATCCTTTCCCTGGACAGACAGAGCGTACTCGGACACCTGTCTTAAATCCGCCCGTCTGGAAGGCTCTGTTTCCAGATAAAATTCTCCGTCTTGATATTTCACGGCGCTTTCCATACACTGGAACATGGCGGCGGCTGATTTTCTTCCCAGCTCCAGAAGCTTTCTGATACACTGTTCCACCGCCCTGCCCAATACATATACGGTACGGCTGGCATAG
>CABSEJ010000070.1 GCA_902476765.1 uncultured Blautia sp. | reverse complement strand
GGCGGAACTGGCAGACGCACAGGACTTAAAATCCTGCGGGACTTATACTCCCGTACCGGTTCGATTCCGGTCTGCGGCAGTGTAAAAAGCTTGTGTTTACAAGCTTTTTTTGTTTTGTTTGCCAAATTCTGTATTCTGTGGTAAAGTAACTATAATATTGGTATATCATTGGCAAACGTTTCATGTCGATTCTGACTAATTTCCAGATTTATGATTTTTTAAAAATATTGTTTAAGGAAAGGACTCAAGAATGAGAGAAAAATATGAATCCCTGTCATTGGGAGCATTAAAAGATGTTGCAAAGGCTAGAGGGCTGAAAGGGATTTCCTCACTAAAGAAAAGCGAACTGATAGAGCGTATGCTTCAGGAAGATGAAAAAGAAAAGAAAACAGCTGATAAACGAGACAGCAAGCATGAGAATAGAAAAGACGAAAATAGGAAGGAAGAGAGTCAGGAAAACCGCACCGTGCGGGCGCCTATGGAACAGTCAGAACTGGACAGCGGCCAGACAGTAAAAGGAATTTTAGAGGTATTGCCGGACGGATATGGATTTATCCGCAGCGACAATTATTTGCCGGGAGATAATGATGTATATGTGTCTCCTTCCCAGATTCGCAGATTTAATTTGAAGACAGGAGATATTCTGAAAGGAAATACCAGAATAAAAAGTCAGAATGAAAAGTTTTCTGCACTGCTCTATGTGACCTATATCAACGGGATTAAAGCGAATGAGATGCAGCGAATGAATTTTGAGGATATGACGCCTGTTTTCCCTGATGAAAGACTGCACCTGGAACGGCCGGGCGGAAGTATGGCCATGAGGATTACAGACCTGGTAAGCCCAATCGGAAAAGGGCAGAGGGGAATGATTGTATCTCCCCCTAAAGCCGGTAAGACAACCCTTTTGAAGGATGCGGCTAAGTCTATTTTAAGGAATAATCCGGAAATGCATTTGATTATTCTTCTTATTGACGAGCGCCCGGAGGAGGTTACGGATATGAAGGAGACTATCAAAGGCAATAATGTGGAGATTATCTATTCTACCTTTGACGAGCTTCCGGAACACCACAAGAGGGTTTCTGAAATGACCATTGAGAGGGCGAAACGTCTGGTGGAACATAAGAAGGATGTTACGATTTTTATTGACAGTATCACCAGGCTTGCAAGAGCCTACAATCTGACTGTATCTCCCAGCGGCCGTACATTATCCGGCGGTCTTGACCCTGCGGCTCTCCATATGCCTAAGAGGTTTTTCGGTGCAGCCAGAAATATGAGAGAGGGCGGAAGTCTTACGATTCTGGCTACAGCTTTGGTGGATACAGGCAGTAAGATGGATGATGTGGTATATGAGGAATTTAAAGGAACCGGAAATATGGAACTGGTGCTGGACAGAAAGTTACAGGAAAAGAGAGTATTCCCGGCCATTGATATTGCCAAGTCAGGAACCAGAAGAGAAGATTTGCTGCTGAACCAGGAGGAGTTGGAAGCAGTGGATATTATGCGTAAAGCTTTAAACGGCATGAAGTCAGATGAGGCCACGGAAAATATTTTGAATATGTTTGCCAGAACCAGAGACAACCGTGAGTTTGTACAAATGATTAAAAAACAGAGGATTATTTAAGCTGGTCACAAGGTTAAGCCAAATACCCCCATGCAAGCATGTACGCCTGGCTCGAATGTATCGAGAAGGACCGGGGAAACAGTTCAGCCTAGGTCTGCGCACTTGCTGCGCTGACCGTAAGAACATGATTCAGGAGTCAAAATCCCATCGCCGTAGGCGATTTTGCATGGATTTTGACTGTAACGGTTCAGCAAGGCTGAACTGTTACGGACCAGGGAAAACCAGGGAAAAAGTAGAGATTTGTACTTGCATTTTAGGTGTTTCTATGGTACAATTTATAAGCTGTTTGAAATTGTAAAACGCATAAAACCATATAAATTATAAAAATATAGAAGAGGTGAAAAAAATGAAAGAAGGAATCCATCCAAATTATCAGGAATGTACAGTGACATGCAACTGTGGAAATACATTTAAGACAGGTTCTACAAAGTCTGAGCTGCGAGTAGAAGTTTGCTCCAAATGTCATCCTTTCTATACAGGACAGCAGAAAGCTGCACAGGCTCGTGGACGTATTGATAAGTTCAACAAGAAATACGGCATGAATAAATAAGAGATAGAAGAGGTTGAGGTTTTAGGACTTCAGCCTCTTGTTGCGTTTGGAGGGAATCATGAAGTCATCAAATATTGGCGGGCAGGCTGTAATGGAAGGAATTATGATGCGCCATGGAGATGTGTATTCTGTTGCAGTACGAAAGCCTGACAAGGAAATAGAGGTTAAGGTTGAGGATTATAAGAGCCTTATAAAAAGCAAAAGAATTCTGGGGCTTCCTATTATCCGGGGCGTGTTCAGCTTTATCGATTCTCTGGTAGTGGGAACCAAATGTCTTATGTACTCTGCTACCTTTTTTGAGGATGAGGAGGAATTTGAAAAAAGAAAGCAGCTGACCGGACAGGAAAAGGAGCGGGAAGAGGCAAAAAAAGAAAAAGAGGATAAGGTGCTGATGACAGTCACTGTAACACTATCCATTATTTTTTCTGTAGCCTTGTTCATGGTACTGCCTTATCTGCTGGCCAGCCTTCTGCATAAGGTAGGGGCAGGGGAGACCGTGGTTACCATAGCAGAGGCTTTTGTTAGAATTCTGCTGTTTCTGCTGTACATGCTTTTAATTTCCAAAATGGAGGATATTCAGCGGGTTTTCATGTATCATGGAGCGGAACATAAATGTATCAACTGTGTGGAACACGGAATGCCACTGACTGTGGATAATGTTATGAAAAGCTCCAGATTCCACAAACGGTGCGGCACCAGCTTTTTATTCTTTGTGATTATTGTCAGCATTATCTTCTTTATCGGATTTTTTGCTGTGGTACCGGTGAAGACCATGTGGCTAAGAGTTGTGATTCGAATTTTACTGGTTCCGGCTATCGCAGGAATTTCCTATGAATTTATCCGTCTTGCAGGAAATCATGACAACGGTGCTGTGGCCTTTTTATCTAAGCCGGGACTGGCTTTGCAGAAGCTGACAACCAAAGAACCTACAGAGGATATGGCCCAGGTAGCCATAGCTGCGGTGGAGGCTGTATTTGACTGGAAAGCATACTTAAAGGAGAATTTCCCGGATTCTGTTATTGACGAGGAAGGAACCTTATGAAGACTTACAGAGAAGTCCTGGATTTCGGAAAGAAAGAGCTTCGGGAAGGCAAAGTAGAAAACAGTGATTTAGACGCCTGGCTGCTTCTGGAGTTTGTCTGCAGCATATCCAGAGCCTGGTACTTTGCCCATGAGGGAGAAGAAGTAGGAGAAAAGCAGAAAAAAAGCTATGAAGCGCTGATTAAAAAAAGAAAGCAGCACATTCCCCTTCAGCAGCTGACTGGTGAGGCATATTTCTTTGGCTATAAATTTTATGTCAATGAATTTGTGCTGGCCCCCAGACAGGATACGGAAATCCTGGTGGAAGAGGTTTTAAAGGAAAGCCAGGGAAGAGAAGGTCTGAGGGTTCTGGATATGTGTACCGGAAGCGGCTGTATTCTAATCAGCCTGCTGAAACATATGAAAAAGGCCATTGGCACAGGAGCAGATTTGTCTTGTCAGGCCTTGGAAGTAGCCGAGAAAAACGGTACTGACCTGGGTGTTTCCCCTCAGTGGATTCACAGCGATTTATTTGAACATATACAGGGAACCTATGATGTGATTGTATCTAATCCCCCTTATATCTCTTCCCAGGTAATTGAGGGACTGATGGAGGAGGTTCGGCTGTATGAGCCCAGAATGGCCCTGGACGGCCATGAGGACGGCCTGTATTTTTACAGGGAAATTACCCGTCTGGCAGGAGAATATTTAAGTCCCCGGGGACTGCTGGCCTTTGAGATAGGATATGACCAGGGAAAAGCAGTGGCCGGACTGATGGAAGAGCAGGGATTCGAAAGGATTCGTGTGATAAAAGACCTGGCTGGTCTTGACCGGGTTGTAATTGGAAGAAAAAATCAGGAGGAAAAATATGTTTGATAAATTAGATGACATTTTAGTACGCCTTGAAGAGATATTAAATGAGTTAAACGAGCCGACAGTGGCAAACGATGCCGCCAGATTTCAGAAGCTGATGAAGGAGCAAAGCGACCTTCAGCCTATTGCTGCAGCTTATTCTGAGTATAAAGAATGTAAACAGACTGTGGAAGACAGTCTGGCTATGCTGGAGGAGGAATCTGACGAGGAAATGAGGGAAATGCTGAAGGAGGAGCTTTCCCAGGCTAAAAAGAGAATTGAAGAGCTGGAACAGGAATTGAAAATCCTCCTTCTGCCTAAGGACCCCAATGACGATAAAAATGTTATTGTGGAAATCCGTGCCGGAGCAGGAGGAGACGAGGCTGCCCTTTTCGCAGCGGAGATTTACCGTATGTATGTGAAATATGCGGAATCCCAGAACTGGAGAACCGAGATGCTGACTCTGAATGAAAACGGAATCGGCGGTTTTAAAGAGGTTACCTTTATGATTTACGGTCAGGGAGCCTACTCCAAGCTGAAATACGAAAGCGGCGTACATCGTGTGCAGCGTGTGCCGGAGACAGAAAGCGGCCGTATCCATACCTCTACCATTACGGTAGCCATTATGCCGGAGGCTGAGGAGATTGACTTCCAGCTGGATTTAAATGATTGTAAATTTGATGTTTTCCGTGCCTCCGGAAACGGCGGTCAGTGTGTAAATACCACAGACTCAGCGGTGCGTCTGACCCATATCCCTACGGGAATTGTAATCTCCTGCCAGGATGAAAAATCCCAGCTGAAGAATAAGGATAAAGCCCTGAAAATTCTCCGTTCCCGCCTCTATGATATGGAGCTGCAGAAGCGGCATGACGAGGAAGCGGAGGCCAGAAGAAGCCAGGTGGGAACCGGAGACCGTTCTGAGAAAATCAGAACCTACAATTTCCCTCAGGGGCGTGTGACAGACCACAGAATCAAGCTGACTCTTCACAAGCTGGATTCCGTGTTAAACGGTGATTTGACAGAAGTGCTGGACAATCTGATTGCCGCAGACCAGGCGGCTAAGCTGGCCAACATGAAGGACCAGTAAAGGGAAAAAATTAAGCCTCAGTCAATAAGAGGGGCTGATAAAGAAAGAAAACATAAGACGAAGTTTAAGGATTTCGGCAGAGGGTGCCACGAAAGGCAGTGAAATGCTTTTGAGGCACCCTTTCTTTAAAAGCGCTGCCGCATAAAGGAGCCAGAATGAAGGATAGTTTTGGAAGAGAGATAGATTATCTGCGGATTTCCGTAACAGACCGGTGTAATTTAAGATGTGTGTACTGTATGCCTGAGGAAGGCGTTTGCCCTGTGTCTCATGAGGATATTTTATCTTATGAGGAGATAGAGGAACTGGCAGAAATTTTTTCCGGCCTTGGCATATCCAAAATCAAGCTGACAGGTGGAGAACCTCTTGTGCGCAGGAATCTGCCGGTACTGGTAAGAAAACTGAAGCAGCTGCCGGGAATTAAAAACGTGACGCTTACTACCAACGGGATTCTGCTGAAGGAGCAGCTTCCTGCTCTTATGGAGGCGGGGCTGGACGGAGTGAATATCAGTATAGACAGCCTGAATGAGCAGGAATATGCCAGATTTACCAGGGGAGGATGCCTGAGCAGGGCCCTGGAGGGATTGGAAGCCGCCTGTTCCCAGAAAGGACTGGGAGTAAAAGTGAACTGTGTCTCCTTCCGGGAAGAGGAGAAGAGCTTTTATGAGCGGGTTAAAGCCCTGGGAGGACTGGCCCGAAATTATTCTGTGCCCGTACGGTTTATTGAAATGATGCCTATTGGATACGGGAGGAAGTTTCAGAACCCGGGAGAGAAAGTGGTCCGGGATGTACTGGAAAAGGAATACGGTCCGCTGAAGCCCTATGGGGAAAGGCTGGGCAACGGGCCCTGCCAGTATTATACTCTTTCAGGATTTGCCGGGAAAATCGGCTTTATCAGTGCAGTGAGCCATCAGTTCTGCTCCTCCTGTAACAGAGTAAGACTGACTGCAGCCGGGTATTTAAAAACTTGTCTCCAGTATGAACAGGGTGTGGATTTGAAAAGGATTTTGCGGCAGAATGAAGAAAAAACAGAGATTCGAAAAAAGCTGGAAGCAGCCATATGCAGAGCTGTCTGGGAAAAACCCAGAGCCCATGTATTTGGGGAAGGCAACAGTTTAGAACAGAACACAGAAAGTTTGGAGACACATACCATGTCCCAGATTGGAGGCTGAGTAATGGGAAAAATACTTGCAATCTGTATCAGCAAAGAAAGAGGAACAAAGAAACAGCAGGTTCCCCAGGGGGTATTTCTGGAGGAGTTTGGCATCCGGGGAGACGCCCATGCAGGGAAATGGCACAGGCAGGTAAGCCTGCTGTCCGCAGAAAAAATAGAGGAATTCCGGCAGCGGGGAGCTGCTGTGGAGTATGGGGATTTCGGGGAAAACCTGGTGGTGGAGGGCTTTGATTTTGCGGCTTTGCCGGTGGGAACCAGACTGAAAGGCAAAGACGTTATGCTGGAAATTACCCAGATAGGAAAGCAGTGCCACCAGGGCTGCGAAATTTTTAAACAGATGGGAGACTGTATTATGCCCAGGGAAGGGGTTTTTGCCAGAGTTCTTCAGGGCGGAACCCTTTGTGTGGGAGACAGATTAGAGAAAGCAGAAGAGGAGCCTTCATGAGCAAGTCATTATTTATAGCGGAAAAGCCCAGCGTGGCCCAGGAGTTTGCCAAGGCCCTGAAAGTCCAGACTTCCAGGAAGGACGGATATCTGGAGTCTGAGAATACGGTGATTACCTGGTGCGTGGGACATCTGGTGACTATGAGTTATCCGGAAAAATATGATGAAAAACTGAAAAAATGGAGCCTGGATACCCTTCCCTTTCTTCCAAAGGAGTTTAAGTACGAGGTAATTCCCGGAGTTAAGAAGCAGTTTGATATTGTAAAGGGACTTCTGAACCGGCAGGATGTGGATACCATTTATGTGTGTACCGACTCCGGGCGGGAGGGAGAATATATTTACCGTCTGGTAGCCATGATGGCCGGAGTGAAAAATAAGACCCAGAGGCGGGTATGGATTGACTCGCAGACTGAGGAGGAGATTCTGAGAGGAATCCGGGAGGCCAAGGACATTCACGCCTATGATAATCTGTCTGCTTCTGCTTATTTGCGGGCAAAAGAAGATTACCTTATGGGCATCAATTTTTCCAGACTATTGTCTCTGAAATACGGAAACGCAGTATCCTCCTATCTGGGCACCAGGTATCAGGCTATTTCCGTGGGAAGGGTTATGACCTGCGTGTTGGGAATGGTGGTACGCAGAGAAAGGGAGATACGGGAATTTGTGAAGACTCCCTTTTACCGGGTGCTGGGAAAGTTTCAGCTGTCAGGCCGTTCCTTTGAGGGAGAGTGGAGAGCAGTTGAGGGCAGCCGTTTTTTCCAGTCCCCTTATCTGTATAAGGAAAACGGCTTTAAGGAAAAAGAACAGGCCCAGGCACTGGTAGAAATTCTGTCCGCCCATTCTCCGCTTACCGCACAGGTGGAAAAGCTGGAGAAGAAAAAAGAAAATAAGAATCCTCCTCTCCTCTTTAACCTTGCAGAGCTTCAGAATGAATGTTCCAGGCTGTTTAAATTAAGCCCGGACGAAACCCTGAAAATTGTCCAGGAGCTGTATGAAAAGAAACTGGTGACTTATCCCAGAACGGACGCCAGAGTGCTTTCCACAGCAGTGGCCAAGGAAATTTCGAAAAATCTGAGAGGACTGCTGGGCTATGAACAGGGAAAGGAGTACGCAGGGGAGATTCTGGAGCTGGGCTCTTACAAGAGCATAGGGAAAACCAGATATGTAAATGATAAGCAGATTACAGACCATTATGCTATCATTCCTACGGGACAGGGGCTGGGAGCCTTGAAAAGCCTGTCTCTTACCGCCAGCCGTGTGTACGAGGTGGTAGTCCGACGGTTTTTGAGTATATTTTATCCTCCTGCTGTGTATCAGAAGGTCAGTCTCACCTCTGTCATAGAAAAGGAACGTCTCTTCTCTTCCTTTAAGGTGCTGGTGTCAGAAGGGTATCTGAAGGTTACCGGCTATTCCTTTGGGAAGAAAAGGGATGAGGAGGAAAAAAAGGAAGAGGGGAAAGACCAGGAAGAACAGACCGGGGACGCCGGTTTTCTGGAACTTCTTCAGGGTATCAAAAAGGGAAGCAGCCTGCCGGTGGAAAGCTTTTACATAAAAGAAGGGGAAACCTCTCCGCCAAAAAGATATACTTCCGGTTCTATGATTCTTGCTATGGAAAATGCAGGACAGCTGATTGAAGATGAGGAACTGCGTGCCCAGATTAAAGGAAGCGGAATCGGAACCAGTGCTACCAGAGCCGAGATTTTAAAAAAACTGATGACCATTCAATATCTGGCTCTCAATAAAAAGACCCAGGTTATCACCCCTACCCTTTTAGGAGAAATGATATTTGATGTGGTAAATGCTTCTATCCGTTCCCTTTTAAATCCGGAGCTTACGGCCAGCTGGGAAAAGGGACTGACCTATGTGGCAGAGGGAAGCATTACCTCCCAGGAATATATGGGAAAGCTGGAGCATTTTATCCGCAGCCGGACAGAGGGAGTAATGGGGCTGAGAAACCAGCTTGCCCTGCGGCAGTTTTTTGACGCAGCAGCAGCTTATTATAAAAAGCCGGCCGCCAGAAAAAGCTATGGAGAAACAAAGAAAACAGGCTCCAAGAAAACAGTTGGAAAATCTTCCAAAGCGTAGTAAAATAGGAGCATAACGGATACAGGATTATTCCGTCATTATCCAGGAAAGGAAGCAGGTAGAGAGATGGAACAGTTGAAGATTTGTGAATTGTACAGCGATTTAAGCAAGACTCTTGCAAAGGAGCTTTTAGAGAGCAAAACTTATCCATGGGAGGTGCTGCCACTTATCAGCCAGTTCATTGTAGAGCTTGGAAATACTTTAAGTGAAGAGGAATATGAGAAAAGGGGAGAAAATGTGTGGATTGCCAAATCTGCAAAGGTAGCTCCCACCGCATATATTAACGGCCCGGCTATTATCGGCAAAGAGGCCGAGGTGCGCCACTGTGCCTTTATCCGGGGAAATGCTCTGGTAGGAGAGGGAGCCGTGGTAGGAAATTCCACGGAGCTTAAAAACGTAATACTTTTCGACAAGGTACAGGTTCCCCACTATAATTATGTGGGAGATTCTATCCTTGGCTATAAGTCTCATATGGGAGCAGGCTCTATTACCTCCAACGTAAAGTCTGACAAAAAACTGGTGGTAGTCAAGGGCCAGACAGAGAAAATCGAAACAGGATTGAAGAAATTCGGCGCCATGCTGGGAGATGAAGTGGAAGTTGGCTGTGGTTCTGTGCTGAACCCGGGTACTGTGGTGGGAAGCCACACCAATATCTATCCCCTCTCTTCTGTAAGAGGTGTGGTTCCCTCAGGCAGCATTTATAAAAAGCAGGGCGAAGTAGTAGAGAAGCAGTAGCCCAGGCTTAGATTTTGAAAATCAGATAGCGAAGCAGAAACAAGACCAAAAGGTGGGCAGGGTAAAAGAAGTAGAAGAGATACTTCAGACCCTGTCCTTTTTTTTGATTGTACAGATTGATGGGGATAAAGGCCAGAAGGGCCCAGGGCTCCCACAAAAGACAGATGCACCCGGCAATGGTTTTTTCCAGGGGATAGGCATAAAAGAGGTACAGAACAATTATCAGCAGAATTCCTTTCCAATTATAATCCCCATGGAAGAGCCATCCTGCGCCCAGCCCTAAAAGGGCCGGAAGAAAGAGGAGGGCAGGCTGCAGCTCTCTGGCTTTTTCCATGGCCCAGATGGTGAGAAAGCCAAAGAGCAGAGTAAACATAACGTTTTGATAGGAAGTTTCCAGGAAGCTGTAATTAAATGCAAGGTCAAAAGGAACCTCAGACAGCAGGGCAAAGAGAAAAAGCCTCTGGGCGTATTTCATCCGGCTGGAGGTATGGAAAAAGCCTTCCACTAAAAGAAAACAAAAAATAGGAAAGGCAATTCTCCCTATATTTCGCAGAATCTGATCCAGATTGGAGAAAAAAAGGCTTTCCTCATAGGAGAGGGCGGAGGGCAGTCCCTGGTTGTAAGCAGATATAACTCCTTTTTCCAGGAATACAGCGCCTATATGGTCTATGAGCATAGTAATAAGAGCAATGGACTTTAAGGTACTGCCGGAAAAAACGGGTGGCAGCAGCCTTTTATTAGATGTATAAGTAAATGGAAGCATAGGAAAACTCCTTTCTCAAGATTCCTTCTTTATGTTGGGGTACCATTATCAGACAGGCCGGGAATAATTCTCCATGTATGGCAGTCTGCATAAAGTATAGCATAGTTTTTGGGAATGTACGAAATAAAATACCAGGGATTTCTTGCATTTGAGAGAAAATCTGGGTATGATTAAAGGCAGAAATCCGATGATGAAATATATCCTCTCCGGACAAGTCATTTGTTGAAATGTGAACGTGTCAGTACACTAGGACACAAAAATATCATGGTTTGAGGCATGTGCCTTTGCCCGGAGAGGGGATGGAAAGGAAGGAAAGAATGAGAGGTCTGGACACAAATGTAAAAAGAATCCGCCGGAAGGTGTTTAAAGAAATTGCAAAGGCAGGTTTTGAGTCTGAGCCGGAAACCCTGGTAGCAGATATTGAGGCCATTCCTTACCACATTGTACAGGAAAGGGCAACTTACAGGGAGAGTATTTACCGGGAAAGAGCCGTGGCCAGTGAAAGAGTTCGTCTGGCTATGGGTATGTCTTTGCGGCCGGAGGATAAAGCGGTACATATCACATCCGGTCTGGAGGCCAGCAATATTGATGAAAAATACTATGAGCCGCCCCTTATGCAGGTAATCCCTTCAGCCTGTGACGCCTGTGAAACGAAAATGTATGAGGTGTCGAATATGTGCAGAGGCTGTGTGGCTCACCCCTGTAAGGAAGTATGCCCCAAAGGCGCTATCAGCATTGTAAAGGGCAAGTCTGTTATTGACCAGGATAAGTGCATCAAATGCGGCAAGTGCAAATCTGTCTGTCCCTACGACGCCATTGCCAAAAAGGAGCGCCCCTGTGCCAGGGCCTGCGGAGTCAACGCTATTGAAAGCGATGATATGGGCAGGGCCAGAATCAACAATGAAAAGTGCGTTTCCTGTGGCATGTGTATGGTAAGCTGCCCCTTTGGAGCTATTTCAGACAAGTCCCAGATTTTCCAGCTTGCCCATGCTTTAAAAGAGGGGAAGGAGATAATCGCAGAGGTGGCCCCTGCTTTTGTGGGACAGTTTGGCCCGGAGGTAACTACCAGAAAGCTAAAGGCAGCCCTTTTAGAAATGGGCTTTAAAGAGGTTTACGAGGTGGCTTTGGGAGCAGATATAGGAGCAGCCTCAGAAGCCCATCATTATGCGGAAAAGGTCAGCACAGGGGAGATACCTTTCCTGCTGACCTCCTGCTGTCCTTCCTGGATTATGATGGCAAAATACTTTTTCCCGGATATGAAGGGAAATATTTCCCAGGAGCTGACCCCCATGGTGGCCACAGCCAGGACGATTAAGAAGCAGCACCCCAATGCCCATGTGGTATTTATCGGTCCCTGTGCTTCTAAAAAATTGGAGGCTTCCAGGACAGATGTGCGCAGTGACGTGGATTTTGTCATTACCTTTGAGGAGCTGGCCGGCATGTTTGAGGCAAAGGGAATCAATCCGGCAGAATGTGAGGGAGAATCTTCCTTCCATAACGCTACGGCAGCAGGCAGGGGATATGCTGTGGCCGGAGGCGTGTCCAGCGCTATTGAGGCCTGCCTGAAAGAATATTATCCTGAGGTGGAGGTCCACATCGAGCATGCGGAGGGGCTGGCAGAGTGCAAAAAGGTATTGGCCCTTGCTAAGGCAGGAAAGCTGAAAGGCTGTATGATAGAGGGAATGGGCTGTCCGGGAGGCTGCATGGCCGGGGCCGGAACCATTGCGCCTCTTACCAAGGCAGCGGCAGAGCTGAAAAAATATCAGAAGAATTCCAGCAAAAAGCTGCCTCCTGCAGAGCTGGCGGAAATAGAACTAGATTAAGATTAAAAGTAAAAATAAAGAAACCACTGTATAAATCCGGGAAGGAATCAATCCTTCTCTTGAGACTAATACAGTGGTTTCTTTTTCTATATTCTTTAGAAAATCTTTAAATTTCAAACCCTGTTTTCTTTAAGTCTGTTCTTTATCCTATAAACAAGGTAAACAAAAGAGAAATACAGTAAGAGTGTAAGGAACAGGGGGAACCTTTATGAAGATATTATTAACAACAGATTGGTACAAGCCTATTATCAACGGTGTGGTTACATCCGTGATAAATTTAAAGAGCGAGCTGGAGGAGAGGGGCCATGAGGTCCGGGTTCTCACATTGTCCAGAAATTATGAATCCTACAAGGAAGATGGAGTTTATTATATGAAGTCCCTGAATTTGGAAAAGATTTATCCCAATGCCAGGGCAGTGCTGCCTCATACAGAAAAGCTGGTTCGTGAGCTGATATGGTGGAAGCCGGATGTTGTCCATTCCCAGTGTGAGTTCATGACATTCTCTTATGCCGTGAAAATCAGCAGGAAGTGCAACTGCCCTCTGCTGCATACCTACCATACCATATACGAAGATTATATCCACTATTTGCCGGGAGGATTTTCCCAGTATAAAGCAGGAGAAATGCTGGAAAAAAGATTTGTGGCATATTTCTCCAGGACTGTTTTAAATAAAACCAGCCAGGTTATCGTTCCCACTGAAAAGGTGGAAAAAATATTGGAAAAATATCAGGTAAAACAGCCGGTTTCCGTGATTCCCACGGGCATTGATTTGCGGAAATTCAGAGAGGCTTTAAGTGTGGAGGAAAAGCTAAGCCTGAAGAGAAAGTGGAAAATTCCTCAGGAAAACAAGGTGTTGGTAAGTGTAGGCCGTCTGGCAAAGGAAAAAAATCTGGAAGAAATCCTTACTTATTTCCAGAGGCTTTTAGCAGAGGAGCCGGAGAGCCCGCTCACACTTCTCATTGCAGGAGACGGGCCGGACAAGGAACGGCTTTGCCGCCTGGCCCAGAGTTTGGGAATCCAGGAACAGGTTATCTTCACAGGAATGATTTCTCCGGAGGAAGTAGGGAAATATTATCAGCTGGGAGATGTGTTTGTCTGCGCCTCTAACAGCGAGACACAGGGTATCACCTATATCGAAGCCTTGGCCAGCGGTATTCCTGCGCTGTGCAGAAAGGATGCCTGCCTGGACCATGTGGTGACAGATGGATATAATGGTTTTCAATATGAAAATTATGAGTATTTTAAGATGCATTTAGACTATCTTCTGGAAAATAAGGAGCGGAGGCTTCAGATGGGGGCCCAGGCTCAGGAAACAGCGTATTTGTATTCTACCTGGAACTTCTGCACAAAAGCAGAGCGGCTGTACCGGGAAGCGGTAGCCAGGAAGGAAGCAGAAAGGGCCGCAGCAGGCGCCCTGGCTTGGATATTGGCCAGAAGAAATATGTTAAAAAAAGGAGCGTAAATGATGAGACGAATCAATATGCTTTCAAAGGCAGATATGGTAAAAGGACAGGGCGTGCTGTCGGCTCATGACGAGCAGGTAGCTTTGGCCAGGGAAGTTATGAAGGGCAAGGCAGAGATTCTGGAAAATGCCAGAATCCCCTGCCATATTACTCACTATCATTCCATCAATCCGGAATATTATCTTTCTATCGGAAAAAAGAAAAGACAGGGGACAACTGTGGGTTATGTCCACTTCCTGCCGGAAACTGTAGAAAATAGTATCTCTCTGCCCAGAGCGGCTAAGGAGATTTTCTATAAATATATGATTTCTTTTTATAAGAGAATGGATTATCTGGTGACGGTGAATCCGGTTTTCATAGATAAGCTGGAGGCCTACGGGATTCCCAGAGAAAAGGTGACTTACATACCCAACGTGGTTTCAGAGGAAAATTTTTATCCTTTATCCAGGGAGGAGAGGCTGGCAGCCAGGAAAAGATGCGGGATTAAGGAAGACGCCTTTACTATATTGTGTGTGGGACAGCTGCAGAAACGCAAAGGTGTGTTTGATTTCGTAGCGGCTGCCAAGAAAATGCCGGACTGCCAGTTTGTGTGGGCGGGAGGCTTTTCCTTCGGAAAAATTTCTCAGGGATACGAGGAAATCAAGGCAATGCTGAAGCATCTGCCTGCAAACGTGAAATTTTTAGGACTGGTTGACCGGGAAAAAATGAATGAAATTTATAATATGGCGGATGTTATGTTTCTGCCTTCTTTTGAAGAGCTGTTTCCCATGACGATTCTGGAAGCCATGAATTGCGGGCTGCCTATTTTGGTAAGGAATCTTTCCATCTATGAGCCTATTCTTTTTGATTATGCTTTGAGAGGGGAAAATCTGGATGACTTTGTGAGAATTTTAAGGCAGCTGAAAGAGGAGACAGACTTTTACCAGAGAAGTGCTCATGCGGCTTATGTGGGACACAAATTTTACAGCAGAGAACATGTGGGCGAAATGTGGAAAGAGTTTTATCAGGGGCTTTTAAAGGACCCGGGACAGTGCAGGGAAACAGCAAAAAAGCGGCCCGCCGTGAAACAGGGACAGACAGAAGAAAAGGGAGTGGTATTATGGAAAAACAGAAGACGGCAATTTACTTAAATATATGTACCATTCTGGGACTTGCAGCTATGGCCTGGTTTATCTGGTATGGAATGAAAACCCAGATTTTTGTGTCCCAGGAAGCCTTGGGAGCATTTCTCAACCGGTTCGGTTTTTGGGCTCCTGTTCTGTTTGTGCTGATTCAGTGTATACAGGTGGTGATTCCCATTCTGCCCGGAGCTGTAGGCTGCTTAGGCGGTGTTTTGATATTCGGCCCTGTGTGGGGATTTGTATATAATTATGTGGGAATTTCCATGGGTTCTATTTTAGCCTTCCTGCTTTCTAAAAAATACGGAAGACCATTTGTATATAACATGATAGGGGAAAAGAATTATGAGAAATATATCGGCTGGCTGAATAAAGGGACTGGATTTGATAAGGCTTTTGCGGCAGCCATCTTTTTCCCGGTAGCTCCTGATGATTTACTGTGTTATATTGCAGGACTTACCAAAATGTCGCTGAAAAAATTTACAGCCATTATCCTTTTGGGAAAACCAGGTTCTATTTTCTTATACAGCCTGGGTTTGACCGGTATTACAGAATTTCTGAAACATATTTTTTAAAATGCATTCACGCCCCTGAAAATCAGGGGCGTGAACACGTTGTTCTGATGTAGGAATAAGCAGAAGACCGGAAGGAGGAAGCCTTCTGCCTTAAATCAGATTTCGGAAAAAGTGAATCTCTCCTTTAAACCGTTGGTAATAACATCGTAAGCTACGGCACCGTTTTCCAGCTCCACTTTTTCCCAGGTAGCTGCACGGCTGACGTGGGTTTTGATGTATTCATCTAAGTCATCTGTCTGAATTTCGGAAATATCAGAGTCCATTTTACCTCTGCACATATCGCTGATTTCATGAATCAATTCATAGCTTTTCATAACAAAACCTCCTCGACTGATAAAATATAAAAATAAAATCGTGAGAAATATAGAAATAGAATTCTCCTGTTTTTCTTATTTTAACACTCTTT
>CABSEJ010000069.1 GCA_902476765.1 uncultured Blautia sp. | reverse complement strand
GGCCCACTGGTTATTGCCCAGGGCATGCGTGACGCCAATATGTATGACGTGGTTCGTGTTAGCAGCCAGCGTCTGATTGGGGAAATCATCGAAATGCACGGTGACGAGGCGTCTATTCAGGTATACGAGGAAACCTCGGGACTTGGACCGGGAGAACCGGTGGAGTCTACGGAAGCTCCTCTTTCCGTAGAGTTGGGACCGGGCCTGATTACCAGTATTTATGACGGTATTCAGCGTCCTTTGGATGATATTATGAAGATTTCGGGAACCAACTTAAAAAGAGGTGTGGAGGTTCCTTCTTTAAAAAGAAATCTAAAATGGAATTTTGTTCCCACGGTAAAGGCCGGGGATGAAGTGGAGAATGGGGATATTATCGGAACCGTTCAGGAGACTGTAGTGGTGAACCATAAAATCATGGTGCCCTATGGAATCAAGGGAACTATCAAGGAAATCAAGGCAGGAGAATTTACCGTAGAGGATGTGGTAGCTGTTATTACCACAGATAAGGGAGACCAGGAGATTACTATGATGCAGAAATGGCCGGTGCGTACGGGGCGCCCTTATCTGAAAAAATTGCCGCCGGAAATGCCTTTGATTACCGGACAGAGAGTTGTAGATACCTTCTTCCCTATTGCAAAGGGCGGTGTTGCTGCAGTTCCGGGACCCTTCGGAAGCGGCAAGACAGTTATCCAGCATCAGCTGGCCAAGTGGGCGGAAGCAGATATTGTGGTCTACATCGGCTGCGGCGAGCGTGGAAATGAGATGACAGACGTTTTGAATGAGTTTCCGGAGCTGAAGGATCCCAAAACAGGACAGTCTCTGATGCAGAGAACTGTGCTGATTGCCAATACTTCTGATATGCCGGTAGCTGCCCGTGAGGCTTCTATTTATACGGGTATTACTATTGCGGAGTATTTCCGTGATATGGGTTATTCTGTAGCTCTTATGGCAGACTCTACTTCCCGTTGGGCGGAGGCACTGCGAGAGATGTCAGGACGTTTGGAGGAAATGCCAGGTGAGGAGGGCTATCCTGCATACCTGGGTTCCCGTCTGGCTCAGTTCTATGAGAGAGCAGGACATGTAATTTCTCTGGGAAAAGATAGCAGAGAAGGCGCTCTTTCTGTAATCGGCGCTGTATCTCCTCCGGGCGGCGATATTTCTGAACCGGTTTCTCAGGCTACTCTTCGTATTGTAAAGGTATTCTGGGGACTGGATTCCTCTCTGGCTTATAAGAGACATTTCCCGGCCATTAACTGGCTGACCAGCTATTCTTTGTATTTGGACAATATGGAGAAATGGTTCAATGAAAATGTGGCTCCTGACTGGATGACAGACCGCCAGAGGATGATGAGTCTTCTTCAGGAGGAAGCAGAGCTGGAAGAAATTGTTAAGATGGTAGGTATGGACGCTCTGTCAGCAGGGGACCGGCTGAAAATGGAGGCAGCCCGCTCTATCCGTGAGGACTTCCTTCACCAGAACTCTTTCCATGAGGTGGATACCTACAGTTCCCTGAAAAAGCAGTACCTGCTGATGAAACTGGTACTGGCCTATTATGAGCAGGGAGCAGAGGCTCTCAGTCAGGGTGCGGGCATCCAGGATTTAGTAAATCTGGAAGTTCGTGAAAAAATCGGACGATTTAAATATACTCCGGAAGATAATCTGGAGACAGAATACGAGGCTGTGACCAAACAGCTTGCAAAGGAAATTGCCAATGTATTAGGGAAGGAGGGCTTGTAATGCCGAAAGAATATAGAACCATACAGGAAGTGGCCGGCCCTCTTATGCTGGTAAAAGGTGTGGAGAATGTCCACTATGATGAATTGGGAGAGATTGAGCTGGCTAACGGGGAAACCCGCAGATGTAAGGTGCTGGAAATCGACGGCAGCAATGCGCTGGTTCAGCTTTTTGAAAGCTCCACAGGTATTAACCTTTCCAACAGCAAGGTGCGTTTCCTGGGTCGAAGCATGGAGCTGGGCGTATCTGAGGACATGCTTGGCCGTGTATTTGACGGCTTGGGACGCCCCATTGACGACGGCCCGGAAATTCTTCCGGAGGAGAGACGGGACATTAACGGTTTACCTATGAACCCGGCAGCCAGAAGCTACCCGGAGGAGTTTATCCAGACAGGTGTTTCTGCTATCGACGGTCTGAACACTCTGGTAAGAGGGCAGAAGCTGCCTATTTTCTCAGCTTCCGGTCTGCCTCACGCTAACCTGGCAGCTCAGATTGCAAGACAGGCTAAGGTTCGTGGTTCAGGAGAGAATTTCGCTGTTGTATTTGCCGCTCTTGGTATTACTTTTGAGGAATCTAACTTCTTTATTGAGAGTTTTAAGGAAACCGGTGCCATAGACAGAACGGTTCTGTTTATCAATCTGGCCAATGACCCGGCGGTTGAACGTATTGCTACCCCTAAGATGGCTTTGACGGCAGCGGAATACCTGGCTTTTGAAAAAGACATGCATGTATTAGTAATTCTGACAGATATTACCAACTATGCGGATGCGCTCCGTGAGGTATCTGCAGCCCGTAAGGAGGTTCCGGGACGCCGTGGTTATCCTGGTTACATGTACACGGATTTGGCTACCATGTATGAGAGAGCAGGAAGGCAGAAGGGCAAAAAGGGAAGTATTACCATGATTCCTATTCTTACTATGCCTGAGGATGATAAAACCCATCCTATCCCTGACCTGACAGGCTACATTACAGAGGGCCAGATTATCCTGAGCCGTGAGCTTTACCGTAAAGGTGTTACGCCGCCTATTGACGTGCTTCCTTCTCTGTCCCGTCTGAAGGACAAGGGTATCGGTGAAGGAAAGACCCGTGCAGACCATTCCAATACCATGAACCAGCTTTTTGCGGCTTATGCAAGAGGAAAGGAAGCCAAGGAACTGATGGTTATCTTAGGAGAGGCGGCTCTTTCGGATATTGATATTATTTATGCCAAATTTGCAGACGCCTTTGAGCAGGAATATGTTTCCCAGGGATATAATGCTAACCGGGATATTGAAGAGACTCTCCGTATTGGCTGGAAGCTTCTTTCTATTTTACCAAGGAGTGAGCTGAAACGTATTGATGATAAATTCCTGGATGAATACTACGGGAAGTATTAAGGGATAAGGCAAAATGAAGAATGTACCTGGCAGTGCATATGTGCTGCAAGATACAGAAAGAGGTGATAGATTTGGCGGCTACGCAGGTAAATCCTACCAGAATGGAGCTGACCCGTCTGAAGAAGAAGCTGGTAACAGCAGTGAAGGGCCATAAGCTTCTGAAGGATAAGCGTGATGAGCTGATGCGCCAGTTTCTGGATTTGGTTCGGGAGAATATGGCTCTCAGGCAGAAAGTAGAGGAGGGAATCCTCTCTGCCAATAAGAACTTTGTCATTGCAAAGGCGGGAATGTCGGAGCAGATTTTGAATACTGCCCTTATGTCTCCAAAACAGGAAGTTTATCTGGAGGCAGATAAAATGAATGTTATGAGTGTGGATATTCCGGTTTTTAAGACCAGTACCAGAACCGCAGATGCGAATGATATTTATTCCTATGGTTTTGCCTTTACCTCCGGTGATTTGGACGGCGCTGTAAAGTCTTTGGCAGACATTCTGCCGGATATGCTGCGGCTGGCTGAAGTGGAAAAGTCCTGTCAGCTTATGGCAGCGGAGATTGAGAAGACCAGGAGAAGAGTAAATGCCCTGGAGCATGTTATCATTCCTGAAACCAGGGAGAATATCAAGTATATCACCATGAAGCTGGATGAAAATGAGAGAAGCACTCAGATTCGTCTGATGAAGGTGAAAGATATGATGCTGGAGGATGCTCATCATTACAAAGAAAAGGAATTTGCAGTCACATAATCAGAAATATAAGAGAAGGGCAGGTTAAAAACCAGAGCCTTTCGGCAGGGAATTCCTGAGAAAAACGAAAAAGAACAAAGCGGCAGGTTATACTGCCCTGTAAAATGCAGGGCGGAGAACCTGCCGCTTTTTAATATCAGGTGAAAATTTTCCGGAGACAGAAATTTAAAAGCTTTGTTTTAGCACGATAATGTTTGAATATAGAGGGGAAATCAGCTATGATAATAAGTATAGAAAGCGGCAGACCTGAGAGGGATTTTAGACATGGCAGGTATTAGCGGCAGAGCGGAAAAGAGGGGGATTATGTCATATTTATTAGGAATTGATTTGGGAACCACCAATTCCCTTGGATGCGTATACCGGGACGGGCAAGTGTGTCTGATTCCCAATCAATACGGCTCTTATCTGACTCCCAGTGTTGTCAGTGCGGACGAACAAGGGGAGATATTGGTAGGAGAAATCGCCAGAGAAAGGCTGATTACTCATCCGGAGCGTACCATAAGCTCTTTTAAGCGTTTTATGGGAGAGGATAAGAAAATTGTATTGGGGGAAAAGTGTTTTACTCCGGAGGAGCTTTCCAGCTTTGTGATTCGCTCCATTGTGGAGGATGGGGAGCGGTTTCTGGGAGAAAAAATTGAGGAGGTCATTATTTCTGTTCCGGCCTATTTCCATGACCAGCAGCGATATGCAACAAAAAAGGCAGGGCTTTTAGCAGGAGTTTCGGTAAAGAGGCTGATTAACGAGCCCAGTGCAGCAGCCATGGCTTCCTATATGGATAACGGAGAGGAAGAGCTTTCCCTGGTATTTGATTTTGGAGGGGGAACACTGGATGTGTCTATTGTGGACTGCTTTGAGAATGTGGTGCAAATCGATGCTGTGTCGGGAGATAATCATCTGGGAGGAGATGATTTCCATGAGGTGATGGTGGATAGCTTTCTCAGGGAGCATGGGATTTCCAGAGACAGCCTATCAGGAAAGGAGCTGGCTGTATTGCGCAGGCAGGCGGAATTGTGTAAGAGGGCTCTTACATCTCAGGAACAGGCTCAGATGGAGGCCTGGATTCAGGGGCGGATTATGTGAGCCAGTACACCAATAAACGGCTGCTGCAGGAAAGTACCACTATTTTTTATAAGATTCGTCAGGTACTAAATGCAGCGATGAAAAGCGCCCAGATTAACCCGGAGCAGATTTCTAAGATTATTCTGGCCGGGGGCTCCAGTTGTATGCCTATAGTGCGTTCTTATGTCACTCATTTATTTCAGAGGGAGCCGGAATTTCATATTAGAAGTGACGAAATGATTGTCAGAGGGCTGGGATACTTATGTGGGGTTAAAGCCAGGGAGGCATCTATCCGTGATTATGTGCTGACAGATATTTGTCCTTTTTCTCTGGGAAACAGTGTGCTGAATGAAAGCGACCCGGAAAATCCTTATTTTTCTCCGGTGATTCCCAGAAATTCTGTGCTTTCCTGTTCCAGAGTCCACCGGTATTATACGGCCAGGGACGGACAGAAGCAGGTGGGAATTTCCGTGCTGCAGGGGGACCATCCCTATGCCAGAGACAATCGGGAGCTGGCCAAATATACCATTCCCGTGCCGGCGGGTCCTGCAGGGCAGGAAGCTGTGGATGTAAGATTCACTTATGATATTGACGGGATTCTAGTTGCAGATATACAGGTGGTTTCCACAGGACAGACCTTTACTAAAGTGGTTTCCCAGACCATGGATGACAAAGAGCTGGAGCAGCGGATGGCGGAGCTGGAGAAACTGAAGGTGCATCCCAGAAATATGGATGAGAATAAGCTTCTTATCAGTCGGCTCCAGACTCTCTATGAGGAGGCTTCTCCTGAGGGAAAAGCCTATCTGGGGAATATGCTGAGGGCTTTTGAGAGTGTCCTGGAGGAGCAGGACCCCAGGAAAATCAAGAGATACCGGAATGCCATCAGCGAGAGTATAGCAAACATGTCCCCCGGGGAATTTTTTGACGAGGAAGCCTTTTGGGCGGTTTATCAGGATTTCCAGGATTCCGAAGAGGGACAGGAGCCGGATGAAGACATGGAAGGGGAGGACAGGGAAGAAGAATCCCAGGACCGTGATTTTATGGAGTATGAGAAGAAATGGATAAATTGACAGCGGAAAAGATACTGGGAGTTCAGCCTGGGGCTTCCAGACAAGAGATAAAACGGGCTTATGCGGCTTTGGTCCGTACCTATCACCCGGAGGAATTTCCGGAGGAGTTTCAGAGAATTCAGGAGGCCTATGAAGTCCTGATAAAAGGGGGCGGCGATACTGCATCTTTCTCTGAACCCAGACCTGGGGAAGCAAATAACAGAAGCATGGAGACAGGCAGGACCGAGGAAAAAAGGGAGCCGGAGATAAGAAAAAAGAAGCAGGAAGAATGGAAAAAAACACCTCAGGATAGCGGAGCTTTTCAGAGAGTTTCCGGATACATATATGCTACAGCGTTATCCTTACACTGTCCCAGTTTATCCTGCTGATGACAGAGGCTTATACACCTATATTCGGTTCGCAGGAAGTAGGAGATATATTGGGTGCCTCCTTATTCCTGGTGGGTGTGGCTTACTTTATCATAACCCTGGCCGTGGGCCTGATTTCCAAGATACGCTGGTCCCTTAGAAAATAAGAGCCAGAGCTAATCTCACAGAAAAAAACAAGTAGCATAACAACCATACAACCAGTATAATGATACCAAGGGTTCCAAAGCCATGGTCCTTCATGCTTGCATGAAGGGACATGGCCTTGGAACCCGGAAAACATGAGAAAGAAGCCCGAAAGGGCGGAGTTCGAATGTTTTGAGAATTGCGGGAGCATGAAATGCGGAGCAATTCGCAGGTATCATGAAACAAAAGAACCCAAAGCCATGGTCCTTCATGCTTGCATGAAGGGACATGGCCTTGGGATGTGGAAAACATGAGGAAAAAAGAATACAAGGAGGGTATTTACATGAGTGTAGAAGCAAACAAGAGTATCATTGAGAGCGGAAAAGCTGTTCTGGGTATTGAACTGGGTTCTACCAGAATCAAAGCTGTGCTGGTAAATGAAAAGAATGAGCCTATTGCATCCGGAAGCCATGAGTGGGAGAACCAGTATGTGAATAATATCTGGACTTACAGCGAGGAGGCTATTTGGGCCGGAATCCAGGACAGTTATCAGGACATGCTGAAGGATGTAAAAGAGAAGTATGGGGTTTGTGTACAGAAACTGGGTGCCATCGGATTCAGTGCCATGATGCATGG
Source organism: uncultured Blautia sp. (assembly GCA_902476765.1). Taxonomy (GTDB): domain Bacteria; phylum Bacillota; class Clostridia; order Lachnospirales; family Lachnospiraceae; genus Blautia. Next base: position 8,843 of record CABSEJ010000069.1, on the reverse strand, counting down.
ATATATGCCTTTTAATAAGGAAGGACAGCTTCTGGTGCCTTTCCGCACCTGGAGAAATACTATGACAGAGGAGGCCAGTGAAAAGCTGACAGAGCTGTTCCAGTATCACATTCCCCAGAGATGGAGCATTGCCCATCTGTATCAGGCAATTTTGAAGAAAGAGGAGCATGTGCCGGAAATCACATTTATGACTACCCTGGAGGGATATGTACATTGGAAACTGACCGGTGAGAAGGTCCTGGGTGTAGGTGAAGCTTCCGGTATGTTCCCTGTTGATATGAATATTAAAAATTATGACCAGAAGAGAATGGAGCAGTTCGAGGAGCTGGTGAAGCCTTATGGATTCCCTTGGAAGCTTAGCGAGATTCTGCCTAAGGTACTTCTGGCCGGAGAGCCGGCAGGAAATCTGACAGAAGAGGGTGCAAAGCTTTTGGATGTATCCGGACAGCTTATGGCAGGAACTCCTCTGTGTCCTCCGGAAGGTGATGCAGGTACGGGAATGGTAGCCACCAACAGTGTAGCTCAGAGAACAGGAAATGTATCTGCAGGAACCTCTGTATTTTCTATGGTAGTTCTGGAGAAGGAACTGTCCAAGGTATATCCGGAAATCGACCTTGTAACCACTCCTACAGGAAACCTGGTGGCTATGGTTCACTGTAACAACTGTACCTCTGATTTGAATGCCTGGGTGGGAATCTTTAGAGAATTTGCACAGGCTATGGGCATGGAAGTAGACATGAACAAGCTGTTTGGAACCCTTTATCACAAGGCTATGGAGGGAGACCCGGATTGCGGCGGACTTTTGGCTTATAATTATTTCTCGGGAGAACATATCACAGGCTTTGAAGAGGGCCGTCCTCTCTTTGTCCGCACTCCTGAGAGCAAATTTAATCTGGCAAACTTTATGAGAGTAAATCTCTTTACTTCTCTGGGTGCCCTGAAGACAGGTATGGACATCCTTTTGAAAGAAGAGGGCGTGAAGTTGGATAAGATTCTGGGACACGGCGGATTGTTCAAAACCAAAGGTGTGGGACAGAATTTGCTGGCAGGCGCTATCAATACACCTGTGACAGTTATGGAAACCGCAGGAGAAGGCGGCGCCTGGGGAATCGCTGTACTGGCCTCTTACCTGGTAAACAAGGATGAGGGAGAAACTCTGGAAGCGTATCTGGATAATAAGGTATTTGCAGGACAGAAGGGTGAGACTGTGGTGCCGGACGAAAAGGATGTTAAAGGCTTTGACCAGTTTATGGAAAGATATAAAGAAGGCCTGGCTATTGAGCGGGCTGCAGTAGAGCATTTGAAATAGAGCGAAGTGAATACAAGCCTTTAGATTGCTTTGGAAAGAAAGTCAAATACCCCGATGCAAGCATGCGGGGCATCAATCTAGCGGCGATGCAAGCACCGCCAAATGGACATGCAAGCATGACTGATTGGCTCGTTGCTTGCGGGAATAAAAGAAACGGCAGGAGGCGGACAGATGGTAGTAGAGAATATTGTTTTAAATGAAGAACGTCAGGTGAGCCTTACGGCCTACATACAGCAGGTAGAAGGTCTTTTTGATTACATTATAAAAAGACCGGGGGTCCTGATTTTACCCGGAGGCGGTTATCAGTATTGCTCGGACCGGGAAGCGGATCCGGCAGCCATGGGATTCTTAAAGGCCGGATTTCAGGTATTTATACTCCGGTATTCTGTGAAAGAACATGGAACCTGGCCAAATCCTTTGGAAGACTATGAGCAGGCTATGGCGTTTATCCGCCAGAAGGAGGATGAATGGCATCTGTACAAAGATAAGATTGCCGTGCTGGGCTTTTCTGCAGGAGGCCATCTGGCCGGCTGCGCTGCCACCATGGCTAAGGAAAAGCCAAACGCTGCTATTTTGGGCTATGCGGTGACCAGGGGAGAAGATATTCAGAACTGTCAAAGTTCAGCACCGGATGTGGTGTCTGCAGTGGACAGGAAAACCTGCCCCTGTTTTGTATTTGCCACAAGGGATGACAGAGTGGTTCCTATAGAAAATTCTATTGCTTTTATAGGAGCGCTGGCTGCTCAGGGTATTTCCTTTGAGAGCCATATCTATAGTCATGGACCCCACGGATTTTCTACTGCAGATACCTCGGTTCAGCACAAGGACACTCTTATATGCAGCAGAGCCCAGAACTGGGTGGAAGACAGTGTAGCTTGGCTGCGGGATATATTTGGCAATTTTGGTAATAAGGAGCTGACAGAACCTGCTTGTCCGGCTCATGTGTCAGGGGATTTTGAAGACTATCTTTCTTTGACCTGTACCTTCGGGTACCTACGGAAGAAGAAAGAGGCTGAACCGGTTATGATGCCATTTTTGGCCTGGCTGGAAGAACACCGGGAAGAAGTGGCCAGGAGCATTGGCCCGGCTGCTTTTGAAATTACAGGAAAAATGGGAATGGAAGGATTTTACTTAATGTCAGATAATCGGCCTTTCGCAGAGATTCTTAGAAATACGGACCTTTCCCGGCAGGAAAAGGAAAAACTTGCCAAGGAACTGGGGAAAATTAAGAATGTCTGATACAAGCACAGAATAGAAATACAAAACAGAAATATAATAAAACTTGTTTTTGCTTCCCTGTTGGGCGTTTAAAGAAAATCGAACAGGAAGTGAAATACTTCTGCCTGGAAATCCCGGTTTCCGAAGGAAAATAACCTTCGGAAACCGGGATTCTTTAAAGCTAGGGGACATCAGCCTTGCTGTGGATTGGAGACTTCCGGTACTGGCCGGGAGTCTTTCCTGTATATTGGCGAAAGATTTTGATAAAGTGGCTTTCATTGGAGAATCCCAGGGCTGTGCTGATTTCCGAAATACGATGTCCGGAATACAGCAGCATGGTTTTGGCAGTCTGGATTTTTTCTTTTTGTACATAGCTGAGAGGACTTAGGCCTGTTTCTTCCCGGAACAGATGGGAGAAGCGGCCGGGACTGAGCTGGGCTGTCTGAGACAGCTCCTGGAGAGAGATTTTCTGGTGCATATGGCTGTGAATATAGTTTACAGCCCTGCGAACTGCCCTGCAATAAGGGGGAGAATCTTTTTGGTGCTTTACAGCATTTACAAAATCCCGCAGTGCCCGATTTTTCAATGTGTCTATCTGGTTGAGACTGGTGCAGGATTCTGAGGCCTGTATGTAGCTGTCGCTCATGGCATAGGCCAAATCTTCCGCTACAGAGGCATCCATGGCGGCTCTGGTAATCTGGGTAATAAAGGAAATAAAGATAATCTGCGCCTGGCGCAGGGGATTTTCGGAAAGAGTTCCCTCCTTGCCTCCCTGGTCCATCAGCTTCATAGCTTTTTTGGCCAATTCCAAATCTCCCATGCGTACGGCTTCCAGCCAGTTTTTTTCATACTCATAGGGAATGTGGGGGACAAAGGACTCTCTGGTGGCAATGAGAATCTGCTTGGTTTTTTTATCTAAATAGTCAAAATTATCTTTCGAAAAAGCAGCCATAAATACCCTCCTTGGGCCTTTCTTTTTTTATTTATTGTACCAGAAAGTAACAGCATAATCATAGTAAAAACAGCAGGATTATAATATTTTTTTTCTTATAAATCTGATAAGTTTAGTATATCGAGATTTAGTAAAGGAGCGTAAAAAAATGAAAAGAGACTTGAAAGCACTGGTAAAACAGATGACTCTGGAAGAGAAAGCGGGAATGTGTTCCGGTAAAGATTTCTGGCACTTAAAAAGTGTGGAACGGCTGGGAATCCCGGAGGTAATGGTAAGCGACGGCCCTCATGGATTGAGAAAGCAGGCCCAGGATGCGGACCATTTGGGGTTAAATGAAAGTATTAAGGCTGTGTGTTTCCCCACGGCATGTGTTACCGCCTGCTCATTTGACAGAGATTTATTGCAGGAAATGGGAGAGAGAATCGGAGATGAGTGCCAGGCAGAGGATTTATCTGTTATTCTGGGACCGGCAGTGAATATTAAGCGTTCTCCTCTCTGCGGAAGAAACTTTGAATATTTCTCTGAAGACCCATATCTGGCTTCCCAGATGGCGGCTTCCCACATCAAAGGCGTACAGTCTAAAAATGTAGGAACCTCTATCAAACACTTTGCGGCCAACAACCAGGAACACAGAAGAATGTCTTCCTCTTCAGAGATTGATGAGCGTACTTTCCGGGAAATTTATCTGGGAGCTTTTGAAACTGCTATTAAAGAAGGCAAGCCAGATACGGTTATGTGTTCCTATAATAAAATCAACGGCGAGTTTGCATCTGAGAATCACTATCTTCTCACAGAGATTTTAAGAGATGAGTGGGGATTTGAAGGCTATGTGATGTCTGACTGGGGCGCAGTCAACGAAAGAGTAAAAGGATTAAAAGCAGGGTTGGAGCTGGAAATGCCGGGAAGCGGCGGAAACACAGATAAGGAGATTGTGGAAGCAGTAAAAGATGGCAGCCTGCCGGAGAAAGTGCTGGATACAGCCGTTGAGCGTATTCTGAATATTATCTTTAAGTATACAGATGGACGCCAGGAAGGCAAATTCGATTTGGAGGAAGACCACAAGCTGGCCGCCAAGGTGGCAGCGGAGTCTATGGTGCTTCTGAAAAATGAGGGAATTCTTCCTCTACCTAAAGAAGGGAAGAAAATCGCTTTTATCGGAAAATTTGCCCAGAGTCCCAGATACCAGGGAGGCGGAAGCTCTCATATCAATTCCTTTAAGGTAAGCAGCGCTCTGGATGCAGTGAAAGATGTGGCTCAGGTTACCTATGCCCAGGGCTATGATATCAAAGAGGATAAGATTGATAAAGAGCTGTTGGAACAGGCTGTGAAGACAGCCGGTGAGGCAGATGTTGCAGTTATTTTTGCCGGCCTTCCGGATGCTTTTGAGTCAGAAGGCTACGATAGAAGCCATATGAGAATGCCTGAATGCCAGAATACATTAATTTCTGAGATTGCAAAAGTGCAGAAACATGTGGTTGTGGTACTCCATAACGGTTCTCCGGTAGAAATGCCGTGGGCAGACCAGGTGGAAGGAATTCTGGAGGCTTATCTGGCCGGACAGGCTGTAGGAGATGCTGAGGTTGCCCTTCTTTTCGGAGACGTCAACCCCTGTGGTAAGCTGGCAGAGACAATTCCCTATAAGCTGGAGGATAACCCTTCTTATTTGAATTTCCCGGGAGACGGAAAAACCGTAGAGTATAAGGAAGGCGTATTCGTGGGATACCGTTACTACGATACGAAGGATATGGCGGTACGTTATCCTTTCGGATACGGACTTAGCTATACTTCCTTTGCATACAGTGATTTGAAGCTTTCTTCCTATGACATAAAGGATACAGATACAGTAAAGGTTTCTCTGAAGGTAAAGAACACCGGAGACAGAGCCGGAAAGGAAATCGTACAGCTTTATGTGGCAGACAAAACTGGCGCAGCCAGCCGTCCGGTGAAGGAACTGAAGAATTTCGTTAAGGTTGAACTTCAGCCACAGGAGGAGAAAACTGTGGAAATGGAGCTGGATAAGAGAAGCTTCGCATGGTACTGTACGGAAATTCATGACTGGTATGCAGCTACAGGAGAATACGAAATTCTGGTAGGTGCATCCTCCAGAGACATTCGCCTGAAAGAAAAGCTGCATTTAACTGCGTCCAGAAGACTTCCGTTCCATGTACATATGAATACAACTATCAGCGAGCTTTTGGAGAATCCCGGAACTAAGGAAATTATCCAGGGTATGACCAGTGACCTTATGGAGCATATGGGGGGAAGCCAGGAAAGCGTAGAGGGAGATGCTGCTTCAGAGGCTATCAGTCCGGAGATGTCCCTGAAGATGATGGAGAATTCGCCGCTTCGTTCCCTGAGAAGCTTTATGGGAATGAGTACCGCTGAGATTGAAGAGTTGATTGTGAAATTGCAGGAGGCTGCGGACAGAGTCTAGCGCTGCTTTCATGAAGAGAAGAAATTCAGATGTGACTATTTAGCTATGGGGTGGGATACCGGGAATCTGTGACAAGCATGCCTGTAACAGTACACTAGGTCTGCGCACTTGCTGCGCTGACCGTAAGAACATGATTCGGGAGGCAAAATCCCATCGCCGTAGGCGATTTTGCATGGATTTTGCCTGTAACGGTTCAGCAAGGCTGAACTGTTACGCATGCTTGCAGGAAACAAACTTTTTTCCTTGTGTTTTCCTCTGATTTGTGTTACATTGTAAATTCGTAGGTGTAGATTTGCTTTTTGAGTCATTCAGACTGTGGAAAGGAGTCTCATATGACAGAATTTATTATGCATGTTTTGGCCCATGCTTTTGAGGATACGTTGAAGCTGCTGCCTTTTTTGTTCCTGACCTATCTTTTGATGGAGTACCTGGAGCATAAAACAAAGGAGGCGTCTCAGCAAATGATTCAAAAGGCCGGAAGGCTGGGACCTCTTATCGGAGGAATCGCAGGGGTATTTCCCCAGTGCGGCTTTTCAGCGGCAGCCTCCAGCTTTTATGCAGGAGGCGTTATTTCCGTAGGAACTTTGATGGCCGTGCTTTTATCTACCTCAGATGAAATGCTTCCTATTTTCATTTCCGAATCCGTAGATGCAGCGGTGATTTTGAAACTGCTGGTACTGAAAATTCTGATTGGTACAGTATCAGGATTTGTGTTGGACGGCCTTTGGAAAGCCGGAGGCAGGAGGCGGAGAAGGCAGGAGGAGCACCATCATATTCACCGGGAACATCATGAGAAGGATATTCATGACTTGTGTGAGCATGAACATTGCCATTGTGAGGAAGGCAGTATTCTTAAATCCGCTTTGATTCATTCCCTTCAGATAGCTCTTTTTATTTTTCTGATTACTCTGGCTATCGGATTTTTAGTAGAAGTTGTGGGAGAAGAGCAGATTGGCTCTTTTATCATTAATCAGCCTGTGCTTGGAGTGTTTCTGGCGGGAATTGTGGGAATGATTCCTAACTGTGCCGGGTCTGTGATTATCACACAGATGTATCTGGAAGGACTTCTGGCCGGGGGACAGATGCTGGCAGGACTTCTGGCCGGAAGCGGAGTGGGAATTCTGGTTTTATGCAGGACTAACCGGAGTGCTAAAGAAAACCTGGGAATTATAGGAATCTTATATGGAATCAGTGTGTTCTGGGGAATTCTCTTCGAAGTTCTGGGAATTGTACTATAGATTTGTATGTGAAGAGAAGGTTCTGAAGTGAAGCTGTAAAAATCAGTTTTGCTTCAGAACCTTTTTGTTCTATTAAAGGAAAGTTCTCTTTTTGGAGAACTCTTGCATGAAAAATGCCCGCTGGAAGCGAGCATGATGAGACAGACGGTGGTTAAAAGAGGTCAATATAGAAACCTTCTTCAAATTCATCATCGCCAAGGTCATCATCTTCGGTTAGAAAGTAGTGCATATCCAATAAATCGGAATCGGTCATATTTCTGACCAGTTTTGGGGTCATTCCTTCTGGAGGATTTTTGATGTATTTTTCTCTGAGTTCATCAATATATTTTGGATTCATTGTATCAGCCTCCCATCTGTAATAAGTACAGTATGGAACAGATGGGAGGAGAAGTCAAGCAGACCGGGAGCGGGGAGAAAGCCCATGCTTTCTCATTGCCTTTTTATATAATTCTTCCAGAGAAACCCGTTCATGTTTATAGTACAGCTCAAGAAAGAGCATTTCTTTTTTGCAGTTTGGACATTGCAGAGGGTCATAGCCCATGGTAAGCAGGAAACGATTGCGCCAGGTGTTGAAATTAAGGAGGACCCTGTGCTTTGACTTGTGGACCGCCTTGTGAAGCTTCTGGTCGATTTTACGGTGCCTTGCATACAGGCCGTAATACCGTGTCATCTTGAAATTTTTTTCAGGGATGTGCTGGATGAGCAGCTTAATAAAATCAATCGCCGGAAGGGTTTTTCTGACGAAAGAATTGTCTTCGTGTTTGTTGTAATGAAAGGTAACCGTATCGCCATCGTAAGAATCGATTCTGGAAAGGGCGATAACAGGCCGTCCCAGGTAACGGCTGACATATTTGACAATAGAATCAGGATTGCAGAGATTTGGCTTTGCGTAAACATAGAAGCCGTTTTTGTCTTTATGATAGATTTCAGATTTTATCCGTTTGAAAGAAGGGCCGATGCACTTTTCAAGTTTATTTAAGAGGACGGTCTGGAAAGATTTACGGAGGTAAGAGTAATTGAAATATTTCACGGTACGCCAGAAGCCGTCATCCGAGTATCCGCCTTCCGTAAGGAGGCAGTGGATATGCGGGTTCCATTCAAGGGGGCGGCCAAATGTATGGAGGACACAGAGAAAGCCGGGAACAAAATTTTTGGATTTGTTCAGAGAGAGAAAGAGTTCTTTAAGGACATCGGAAACAGCCTCAAAGAGGCAGTTGAACAGGGAACGGTCTTCCAAGAAAAAAGGCCGGAGGGAATCGTCGATGGTGAAGACCAGATGCCTGTGGGTACAGTTGATAAGTTTAAAGGACATAGCCGTAGACCTGTCATTGGAATATTTAGCTCCACAGGTAGGGCAAAACTTGGAGTGGCAGCGAAAAGGAACGAACTTGAGGGTTCCGCAATGAGAACAGCCATACATGGCGCCCCCAAAAGAGGGATTGCCGCAGTTGATGACCTTCTCAATGTTTTCCATGACAACAGGCCTGGGCTTTAAATCGTATTCAATAATTTCATAATAGTCTTTGAGTATTTGTTGTATCACATTCATGAGATTATTATGAAGGAAAGTAAGGCAAAAAACAAGCCCTTACCCCTCAAGATTGAGGGGCAGGGGAGTTGAGATGCCGTAGGCATTTTTTTATGATATAGGAAAGTTCTCACTTTCCTATATCATAAAAAGCGCTTTGCGCA
>CABSEJ010000068.1 GCA_902476765.1 uncultured Blautia sp. | reverse complement strand
AATCGCCGTTGCATATAAAGAGAAATATACAAAAGAAACGCTGTACAAAGCCCTGGCTTTAAGCTGTTTGGTAACGGCTCATGTAAAAGAATATATCGGAAAGCTGTCCCCTTTATGCGGCTGCGGCATGGGGTCTTCTATCGGCGTCTGCAGCGCTTTGATTTACATGCGGGGAGGTACCCTGGAGCAGATTAACAGCGGAATAAAAAATATGATTGCGGATGTGTCGGGAATCATCTGTGACGGAGCGAAAAGCGGCTGTGCCCTGAAGGTGGCTACAGTGGTTTCCAGCGCTTTCCAGTGTGCCCAGCTGGCCCTTCAAAACAGCAGCGTCGGGGACTTAGACGGCATTGTATCCAATAACGTAGAAACGGCGATTCAGAATCTAGGGGAATTGGGAAATAAAGGAATGTGTAATACAGATAAAGTCATTTTAAATATGATGGTCTGCAAATAAAGAAAAATGCTGAGAAAAGACAGCAGAATGGAGGAAGAAATGGATAAGAGAACCAGAGTATTAAACGCAATGAATCAGAAGGAAGTGGACCATGTTCCCGTAGGATTTTGGTTTCATTTTTCCGGGGAGGAAGCAGTAGGTGAGGGATGTGTACAGGCGCATCTGAAATATTACAGGGAAACAGATTTGGATTTTGTGAAAATCATGTGCGATAATTATTTCCCTTATCCTCTGCCGGGAGCAATGAAAAGGCCGGAGGACTGGAGACAGCTGAAACCTTTGGACAGAAATCATCCCTTCATTGCAGAGCAGGTGGAAAGAGCAAAAAAGATTGTACAGGCTATAGGAAAAGAAAGATGTGTATTCTACAATGTGTTCGCCCCTTTCTCTTCCATACGGTTCGGAGCAGAGGCAGTGGGAATGTCCGACCAGGAAGTGATGGAGCAGATTCGGGAAGATAAAAATTCTGTGATGTATGCCTTGGATGTAATTGCACAGACAAACGCTCTTTTGGCGGAACTTTTGATTACAGAAGCCGGATGCGACGGTATTTACTACTGCGTACAGGGAGGAGAATACGACAGATTTACCCCGGAAGAGTACAGAAAGATTATTACACCCAGCGACTTGTATGTAATCGAACATGCCAATCGTTTTTCTGACAACAATATTATTCACATGTGCGGCTGGGCCGGCAACAGAAATCAGTTGGAGGTATGGAAAGATTATCCGGCAAAGGTGATTAACTGGGCGGTTTATGTGGAAGGCATGAGTTTGGAGGAAGGACGTTTCTATTTCCAGGGAAAAACATCCCTTGGTGGCTTTGAAACCCATTGGGATGAACATACACAGCAGGGAATTATTTACACTGGTTCCAAAGAGGAATTGCAGGAGTATACAAAAAATCTGATTTTAGACCATGGAAAACTGGGGCTTATGCTGGGAGGTGATTGTACGATTGACTCCAGAATCGATTGGGAGAGAATTCGGTGGATTGTAGAAGCTGCAAGAACTATATAAGAAATAGGAGGAAGAAAGGTATGAAAAACAGATGGAAAAAAGTTACAGCATTAGGTATGGCTGCAACGGTAACCCTGGGAATGGCTGCCTGCGGCGGCGGACAGGGGAATGACAGCGGAAAGGAAGGAGGAAAAGATAGCTCAGACGGGATTACACTGACTTTCTGGAATGGATTTACAAGTACGGATGGCGACGTTTTAACAGATATTGTTAATGAATATAACGAAACAAATGATAAAAATATTACCATCAAAATGGATATTATGCCATGGGAGAATTTTAATGAAAAATTACCGCCTGCAATAGCAGCAGGAAATGCACCGGACTTTGTATTAATCAGTAATGGATATATGCCCCCATATTTAGAAGCAGAAAGCTTTGTAGATATGAGCGGATTCTGGGATTATGAAGGTGTAAATAAAGCAGACTTTAAAGAAAATGTTTTGGAAATGCTGCAATATGATGGAGTACAACTGGGTATTCCTATGCAGGTAATTTCACATTATTTATATTGGGATAAAGACTTATTTGAAGCGGCAGGTCTTGACCCGGATACACCGCCTTCTTCATTTGAAGAAATTGCGGAATATGCAAAGAAACTTACAGACCCCTCTAAGAACCAGTATGGATTCTTAATGGCGCCTAAAGACCAATTAGTCCCAGTATATGCAATGTGGAATTTTGGCGGTGGAATTGTAAATGAAGAAGAAACTGAATCTACTTTATCCTCAACAGAAAATATAAAAGCTTTCCAGTGGATGCAGGATTTATATAGCAATGGGGTATCTCCTTCGGATTCAGATGATAATACTTACATCAGCGGACAGGCAGCGATGTTTATCAATGGACCTTGGATTATCAACGGGCTTAGAGAAAACGAGATAAATTTTGGCGTAGCTCCAGTACCTCCGGCAGAAGAAGGCGGAGAACCGTCAGCAGTATCTGTTGGAGTGGGCTTTTCTATTCCCAAGAGTACAGATAAGAGCAAATACGATGCTATTTATGATTTTATCAAGTATTGGAATACACAAGAAGTTTGCAAAAAATGGACACAGGAATGCGGAACTCCTCCATATTTATATTCCGTTCTGGAGGACCCGGATATTGCAAATGATGAGCTCACACAAACATTATCCATTCCTCTTGATTATGCAAAAATCAATATGAAAAAAACGGGCAGCAGCCAGGCTCTTAATGATGCAGTTACACCTGCAGTAGAGGAGATTGACGCAGGAGCAGATGTAGAGGAAACTTTGAAAAAGTATGATAGTGCCGTAGAAGAGCTTCTAAAACAATATAACTAAAAAGAGGATTGAACAATAGCGTTGTTTTTGGAAAGCGTTTATTGTAATGGATAAGGGGCTGTTGAAATTAGTCTGCAAACAGAGATATTTATGTGGCCATCATGGATTCAGGACTAATGCGACAGTCCCTTTGTATAAAGAGAGGAGTTGCAAATGGATAATAGGACTAAAAAGAAAAATTTCCGCAAAAGCCTTTTGGGAAAAGACAGGGCCGGATATTTTTTTATCCTGCCTGCAATGATAGTTTTGCTGGCTTTCACGATTATTCCTGTATTTTGCTCTTTTTTTATCAGTTTAACGGATTTAGATATTTTTCTCGCTTCACCGGATTTTACAGGGATAGAAAATTTTATACGTTCTTTTGGAGACAGCAGAGTTTGGAATGCATTTAAAAATACGCTGGTGTTTACGGTATTCTCTGTTCCGATACAAATGGTATTTTCTCTGCTATTAGCCTTTTTGTTATATAAAAGCACCAGATTTAACAAAATGTGCCGGAGTGTTTATTACATACCTGTATTATGCTCCTTTACGGCAATCGGAATTATGTTTTCTTTAATCTTAAATTCTACTGTTGGATATATTCCATATATTATTTCATGGTTCAACGGAGGAAAAACAGTAGCCCTTCTTTCAGACGAAAACTGGGCTCTTCCCATTATTATATTTATTGCAGTTTGGAAACAATTCGGAAAAACTATGATTATTTTAGTGGCCGGAATCAATGATATACCTGAAACCTATCGGGAAGCGGCTAAAATAGATGGTGCAACAAATCGGCAGCAGTTTTTCAAAGTCGTGCTTCCTCTGTTGCTTCCAAGTATAAACTTTACATTAATAACCAACATTATCAGTGCATTTCAGGTCTTTGACGTAGTATATGTAACTACAGGCGGCGGACCTCAGTTTAAAACAGAAACAATCGTTCAATATATTTATGAAAAAGGATTTCAACCATCCTATGAACTGGGATATGCCTCTGCATTAAGTGTAGAACTATTTGTAGTGATAGCAATTATTGTCTTTATTTTTAAAGGCGTTATTGAAAAACGGATTAATGAAACGTATTGAGGTGAATAAGGTATGAAAAAAATAACGGTTGGAAAAGTTCTATCAACTATACTTTGTATAGTAGTATTAGCCGCAGTAATATTTCCAATGCTATGGTTGGTTTTGACTTCTTTTAAAGTGAATAAAGACATTATTAAATGGCCGCCCAGTTTTTGGCCGGAAGAATTTACGTTAGAAAATTATATTACTGTTTGGGACAGAATACCCCTTGCCACATACATTAAGAATACCGTGATTTTTGCCGGTGTTGTGTCAGTTTGTTCGGCTATGTTGGATTCTCTTGCAGGATATGGTTTTGCAAGATTAAATTTTAAGGGACGTGATACATTATTTAATATTGTATTACTTACAATGCTAGTTCCTTTTCAGATTATTATGATTCCGCTTTTTATAGAAGCAACGGAGCTGCACATGGTGAATACATATGTGGGGTTGATTATTCCAAGGATGGCTTCTGCATATGGAATTTTCTTTATGAAGTCCTTTTTTATCGGACTGCCCAAAGAATTGGAGGAAGCAGCCAGAATTGACGGATTAGGAGAGTTTGGGATTTATGCGAAAATTATGTTCCCATTATGTAAGCCGGCCTTTATTACCTTCTTTATCTTTTGTCTGACAAGCAACTGGAATGATTTATTATATCCATTGATGATGACGAACTCTACAGAAATGAGAACTTTACCGGCAGGACTTGCATTATTTGTAGGAGAAGGCGTCCGGGAAGTAGGACCGGCAATGGCAGGCGCAATCATTTCTATGCTGCCCCTTATTGTGTTATATTGCTTTGCACAGCGCTATTTTGTTGCAGGAATAGCTGTATCAGGAATGAAAGAATAGAGGAAAGATATGGAAAATAGTGAAAAATTTTATGGAATAGAAAAATGCTTATCGGAAATGGTAAAAATTCCAACGGTAAGTGACCCTTCTCATAAAAATCAGTATAAAATTTCCGAATACAAAGACTTTTTGAAAAAAACTTTTGCGGTACTGTTTCAGAAAGCTGAAATAACAGAAATCGGAGAGGCAATGATACTTCGGCTGAAATCTGAAAATAAGGAAGAAATGCCGGTTTTATTTATAGGACATATGGACGTAGTACCGGCAGAGGAAGGAGGAAGATGGGAACATGGGCCTTTTTCCGGGGCGATAGATAGAAACTGTGTTTGGGGAAGAGGCTCCCAGGATATGAAGGGTCCTCACTGTGCTCTGCTGTCAGCATTAAATATACTGCTTAAAGAAGAAAAGAAATTTCGGCAGGATGTATTTCTGTACTTTTCCTGTGACGAGGAAACCGGAGGAAAGACGACAGAACAAGCGGTACAGTGGTTTAAAGAGAAAAAGATTTTCTTTAAAGGGATTTTTGATGAAGGGGGAACGATATGTGAAAACTTTATGGGGCTGATTGAAGGAAAAGCAGCCATGATAGGTATTGGAGAAAAGGGTTCCCTTGTATATAAATTTACGGCGAAAGGCGAAGGCGGACATGCGGCAAACCCGCCGAAAGAGGGTGCGTTGTTTAACATGATAGAGTTAATCCAATATATGAATCGTACAAAGATTTTTAAAAAAGGATTAACCAATGGAAGTCAGCTGATGCTGAAAAAAATAGCCCAGCTAAATCCTGAAAAGAAAGAAGAACTGTTATCTATTTTAAAATATCCGGGAGATTATTCAAAGTTGTATGCATTAACAGGCGAGGCGGATAATCTTTTGGGAGCTACTATAGCCTTTACGAAAATTAATGGCGGTACAGCTTTTAATGTAATTCCAAAAGAAATTGAGGTTATTGCCAATGTAAGAGTTTCGGCTATTCAGAAAGAAAAAGAAGTAACGGAAATTTTAAAGCGCATAGGCGAAAAATTCAATATTCAATGTGAACTTATAGAAGAAAGCGACGGATCAGATGAAACGGATACCAACAGCTGGGCATATCAGAGTATAACATCTGCAGTACATAAAGTTTACAAGGATATACCCACAGTACCCTTTGTCTTAGGGGGAGGGACGGATTCGAAACATTTTCAGGAATTAACCCGGGAAACGATCAGATTTTCCCCTATGTATGCTTCTCCGGAACAGGGACGGGGCGTTCATGGCGAAAACGAGTATGCATCTATACAGGCATTAGCTGATGCAGCTTGTTGTTACTACACATTCATAAAAGAGAGCTTATAGAAGGATCGTGGATATGGATAAGATTAAAGAATTGCAGATGAAAATGCCGGACACTATACAAGCAGTTTTCATACAAGATGGGGTCAACAGATTTTATTTTTCAGGAATGAAATCATCAGCCGGTACCATGATTATTACAAAAACAGAAGCAATTTTTTTCATTGATTTTCGATACATAGAGGAAGCAGAAAGAAAAGTTACTAATTGTAAAGTTGTAGAAGAAACGAATCTTTATCCTCAGATAAAAGAGTGGCTAAAAGAAAGAAATATACAAAAGATTTCTGTTCTCACTTCTTATATAACTGTACGAAAAATGAATGAATTAAAAAATGCTTTGGATACAATTAAAGTTGAGGATTCTACAGAGGCAGACGATATTGTAAAAAAAATGAGGTGCATAAAAGACAGAGAAGAAATCTATTGTCACAAAAAGGCCCAGGAAATAACAGACCATGTTTTCCAACATATCTGCAACTTTATACGGCCTGGTATAACGGAATTAGAGGTAGCCCAGGAAATCGGCACTATGCTGACAAGGCTTGGTTCAGAAGATAAACATTTTAACTTTATTGTAGCCTCTGGAAAAAACAGTTCTCTGCCTCATGGATTTGCCACCAATAAAATCATAGAAAACGGAGATTTTGTCACCATGGATTTTGGAGCAGTATATAGGGGAAGACTGGCTGATATGACCCGGACTATAGGGGTGGGAAAAATTGACGCACAACAGAAAGAAATATATGAAATCGTAAAGGAAGCTCAAAAAAGAGCGCTGGACATTATCAAACCTGGAGTGATATGTGCAGATGTGGATAAGGCAGCAAGAGATTATATTTATGAAAAAGGCTATAAAGGCTGTTTTTCCCATGGATTAGGCCATAGCGTTGGTATAGAGGTACACGAAGACCCTAGATTTAACACCATATGCAGGGAAAAGCTTGTTTCGGGAATTGTAATTACAGTAGAACCAGGAATTTATATAAAAGGAAAATATGGCGTTCGGATTGAGGATATGGTTCTAGTCACAGAGGACGGATACAAAAACTTTACAAAGAGTGATAAAGAACTGATTATTATTTAATAAGGAGGCAAATCATGAACTCATTTGAATTTCAATTTGCAACAAAAATGATTTTTGGAAAAGACAAAGAATTATGTGTGGGAGAGGAAATCAAGGCGTTCGGCGGTACCAGAGTCCTTATGGCCTATGGGGGAAACTCCATAAAGAGAAGCGGCCTTTATGACCGGGTGATAAAGGCTCTGGATGAGGCAGGCCTTATGGTATGGGAACTGCCCGGAGTTGTTCCAAACCCAAGAGTATCCCTGGTAAGAAAGGGAATTGAAATCTGCCGGGAAGAAAAGATTGATTTTCTTCTGGCAGTGGGAGGAGGAAGTGTGATTGATACCTGCAAGTCTATCTCTTTCGGAGTTTTTTATGAAGGAGATGTATGGGATTTAATCACAGGAAAAAGCCAGCCGGGGACCAAGAGAATTCCTGTGGGGGATATTCTGACCATTCCGGCGGCAGGCAGCGAAGGCAGCGACAGCTGTGTGATTTCTGACGAGACTATTTCTGTAAAAGCAGGTTTTGGTTCACCTCTTATGCGGCCGGTATTTTCCATTATGAATCCGGAACTGACCTTTACCCTGCCCCCTTATCAGACAGCCTGCGGAGGTATGGACATTATGGCTCATGCCATGGAAAGATATTTCTCCCATACAGAAAGCGTAGAAACAACCGACCGTATGGCAGAAGGATTTTTAAAGACCATGGTTCATAATCTTCCTATTGTTTTAGAAAATCCGGAAGACTACGGGGCAAGGGCAGAAATCATGCTTTGCGGAACATTTGCCCAAAACGATATGACCGGCGTGGGAAGAGAGCAGGATTGGTTCAATCATGGCCTGGAACATCAGATTAGCGGATTTTATGACTTGGCTCACGGAGCAGGACTGGGAATCTCATTTCCTGCCTGGATGGAGTATTTAAGTGAGAAGAAAGAATGCACAGAAAAACTGGCCCAGTATGCGGTTCGGGTATGGAATGTGGAAATGGATTTTCGCTGTCCGGAAAAAACTGCAAAAGAAGGGGCCCGCAGGTTGAAGGAATTTGTGAGGAAATCCGGACTTCCTCTGACCCTTCAGGAAGCAGGCATCGGAACAGAACGCTTTGAAGAAATTGCGGATAACATGACGGATAAAGGACAGCATACCTGCGGAGCGTTTTATCCTATGACGAAACAGGATATTTTGGATTTGCTCAATTTGATGAAATAGAAATTGTAAAATTTGCCAGGTGTGATATGATAGTATAAGAAATAGCTAGAAAGTTTTAGGACGGGACTCAGATAAAAATGCAAAAGGGGAATTATAAATGGAAGCAACAGTACTGGGTTTTACACCTATAAAAAAAGAAACCCTGACAACACAGATACACGATAAAATCCTAGAAATGGTCATTCAAAATGCATCAGAAGACAACCTGGTCTTAAATGAAAAACGTTTGGTAGAGTTTTTCGGGGTAAGCAAAGCTCCGGTAAGAGAGGCATTGATTCGGCTTTGCAGCGAAGGGGTATTGAAAAGTATACCCAGATATGGATATGTGGTTGTTCAGATGGGGGAAAAAGACGCCAAAGATGTATTGCAGGCCAGGGTACTTTTGGAATTAGAATGCATGAAAAGTGCTTTTACGGATATTGTGGAGAATCATTTGCCGGAAGTGAAAGAACAGATTGACAAAGCCACCAGGCCAAGAAGCCAGGAAATGGATGTGTGGGATGTATGGGAGGACAATCAGGAATTTCATTTACTGCTGGCTTCTTATTCAGGAAATCAAGTACTTATGGGTTTCCTGAAGGAATGTATGGGAATGCAGAAGAGGATTTACGCCCAGACTTTGTGGAACAGAAAGCAGAGTATGTGCGATAATATTGACAGTGAACCTCACAGGGGAATTTACCAGGCGTTATGTGAGAAAAATTTGGAAAAGACTTTGGATTTGCTGAAAAAAGATGTGATTTCCGTGTCAGAATTAAAATAAAGGTATTATGGGGGATGGGTGAAGATTATGGAATTAGGACTTCTTCTTACCTTAGGAGGCATAGGAGCTGCATTCTGGATTCCCGCACTGGTTATGTTTTGCATAACAATGGGACAAAAAATAACCTGTACAGCTAAAGCGGAAGCATATGTAACTGGTATAAAGACAAAAAGCTCCTCAGACGGCCGCAGCTATCATCCAGTCTATGAATACGATGTGGATGGCGTGCATTATAAAAAAGTGGGGGCTTACCTTTCCGGCTGTGTGCCAAAGACCGGCACCTTAGTCACCATTATGTATAATCCCCGTAAGCCAAAGAAGTCTTATATTCTGGGATATGATAATAAAGCATTAAAAATTTTAGGTATTCTTTTTGGGGCAATTGGCTGTGTTCCAATCATAATATGCATATACATAGTATTTAGTGTAGGAGTATAATTTAAAAAGCAGTGTATCTTGTAATTATATGCAGGAGAATCCCTGTCGGCAGTAAATCTGTCGGCAGGGATTTTTTCGGCTATGTATTAGTCCTTTTGGACAATAATTGCTCTTATCCAGAAGGGGTAGATACATGAATTCAGAAAAGTGTGGGGGAGATTTCTCGCAACACATA
The DNA here is from genome assembly GCA_902476765.1 of uncultured Blautia sp. Classification (GTDB taxonomy): domain Bacteria; phylum Bacillota; class Clostridia; order Lachnospirales; family Lachnospiraceae; genus Blautia. Next base: position 6,358 of record CABSEJ010000068.1, on the reverse strand, counting down.
TTTCCTGTCGCCCATGCTAATACTATTGTCAAAAATGAGATGAGGTGTATTTATGGCAGTTGCGCATAAGGGAAGCATTTCCATGGGAATTGTATTGATTCCAGTGGGATTATATAGGACTACAGTGGATAATGACATACATTTCAACCAGCTCTGCAAAGACAGTAACCAACGTATTCAATATAAAAAATACTGCAGGCATTGTGATAAGGAAATTAAGAGCGAAGATATTGTCAAAGGTTATGAATATGAAAAAGACAAGTATGTGGTGATGACTAATGAGGAGTTGGAGAAAATCAAAACAAAAAAGGATAAAACCATTCACATTATTCAGTTTGTGAAATTGTCTGAAATCAATATGATTTATTATGAAAAAAACTATTATGCCGTACCGGAAACCGGGGCGGAAAAGGCTTATGAGCTCCTTCGCCAGGCACTTTTGCTCCAGCGTAAAGCGGCTATTGCAAAAACGGTGATGGGAACTGCAGAAAAGCTCCTGGTACTGTATCCCACAAAAGAAGGAATTATTGTAAAAACTTTATTTTACCAGGATGAAATCGCAGCTATCCCCAAGACAGTGCCAAAGATAAAGCTGGATGAAAACGAATTGAATATGGCAAAAATGCTCATTGAAAATATGACCCGGCCCTTTGACCCTGGGGCTTTTCAGGATGAGTACCAGGCCCGCTTGCGGGGGGCTATTATGAAAAAAATTCAAGGGCAGGAGATTGTGGCAGTGGATACCAGTGAATCTTCTAATGTCATTGACTTAATGGAAGCCCTGCAGAAAAGTCTGGAACTTGTGGGAAAAGAAGAAAATTCCAAAATGGGGACGGCCTGATGGATTTATTTGGAGAAAGAGGGGCAAGTCCTATGCTCATTGCAAGGCAGACACAGGCCTTTGATGATTCGGAATGGATATATGAATTAAAGCTGGATGGCATCCGCTGTCTGGCTTATTTTGATAAAAATACCGCTGATTTTCGGAACAAAAGGAATCTTCAGATAAACGCCAAATTTCCAGAACTTGGAGAACTGAATCAAAATGTATCCGGAAAATGTATTTTAGATGGGGAAATCGTTATATTAAACAAGGGTGTACCGGATTTTTATAGATTACAAAAACGAACGCTGCTGTCAGACCCCTTTAAAATCCAGCTGGAATCTATCCGGCATCCGGCGTCTTTTGTTGCTTTTGACTGTATCTATAAAGGAGCAGAGGACTTAACCGAGAAACCATTGCTTGCCAGAAAAGATATATTGGCAGGAATCCTGCAAGAAACAAGCAGGATGGCTGTTTCACGGTACATTGAGACAAATGGAACCGCTCTTTATCGTGCGGCAGAGCAGCAGGAGCTGGAAGGAATTGTGGCGAAGCGGAAAAACAGCATTTACACAATGGGAAAACGAAGCCGGGACTGGCTGAAATGTAAAAGAATGGCGGATGAAGAATTTATTATTGCAGGCTATATACAGAAGGGGCAGCATTTTTTTAATGTGATTTTGGCTAAATACAAACAGGGATTACTGGTTTATAAGGGCCATGTAACTGCCGGCGTCACTAAAGAGATAATTTCACAGTTAGAGGAAACAAGGGAAAATCCCTTTTGCCTGCTGCCACCGGGAAATGAAGAGGCGGTTTGGGTAAAACCCAACAGGGTATGTGTGGTAGAATATATGCCTAACACAAAACAGACGCTGAGGCAGCCGGTGTTTAAAGGAATCCGCACAGACGTCAGTCCGGAAGAGGTTATTATCTCCGGATAGGAGAATATGTGACGGGTTAGAAGCCCAATGGCAAAATAAAGGAACCCTCAGTGTACAAAGGGCAAAACGTCTCTTGTCCACTGAGGGTACTATAAAAAATATAGAATTACTCTTTTGTGGTTCCTCCGTATGCATAAGTAACCGGCAATAGAGAAAGAGTAGGAACAACCTCTCCCTGCCTTTTTTTCAGCAGCAATTCCACACAGAGCTGGGCCAGAGCTTCGACGGGCTGACACATGGAAGAGAGAAACAGCACCCCGTTGTCAATACCATGTTTGTAGATGCCGTCAAAGCCCAGAACCTGCACGTCTTCCGGAACCCGAAAGCCCATTTCACGCAAAATTTTCATGGAAAGATACCCCTGCTGGTCTGTGTTGGCGAAGATACCGTCAAAGGTAAGTCCTCCTTTTTCATTTCTCTGGGTTTCGAAAAATTCTTTTACAGGGGCTATAATATCCGGCGCATCTATTTTGTCCAGATAGAGAGGCTCTATGGAAAAATCTTTGCAGGCGCTTAAATAGCCTTCCATACGTTTATCCACTTCACTGTGAAACTTGGAGCGGAAGCGGATAAAGGCCGGACGGCGGCAGCCAAGCTCCAAAAGCTTTTTGGTTCCCTGATAGCCCCCCTGGAAATTATCCGAGGCAATAGTGGGAATGTCCTGATTTTCAAAATACCGGTCAAAAGAAACTATGGGAATTCTGGCCGGGATAGCATTGCTTACATCCGTATAGGTCAGAGCAATAATGCCGTCGGTTTTGCTCTGAGAGGCCAGATTCAGGTAGCTGATTTCCTTTTCCGGCAGCCCGTTGGAGCAGCACAGAATCAATTTGTATCCCTGTTCATAGAGATATTTTTCTACATATTGGGTAAAAGCAGCATAAAAGGGATTGATGGCATCTGGCACGATTAAGGTAATCAGCTTAGTTTCCTGAGTTTTGAGACCTCTGGCGTAGGTATTTACCTCATATCCCAGCTCTTTAATGGCTTCTTCTACTTTTATCCGGTTTTTCTCCCCTACCGTGATATGATTGATAACTTTTGAGACTGTGCCAAGAGAAACGCCTGCTCTGGCGGCTACATCTTTCATTGTTGGTGTATGTGAAGGTGTCAAAGTATTTCCTCCTTTTACTTTAAATGAAGCTTATTTCATACATAGTATAAAATATAAAATGAAACGTTACAATATAAAATATTGACAAAATAGTGAGGATAAAATTGTAAGTATGTACTGAATATCCAAAAATTATCTTTCTGGTATTGACTTGAAACAAAATAAAGCCTATATTGGAATTACAGAAAAATGAAACGTTTCAAATAGCAAAAACCAAAGATGCAACCAAGAGTATGAAAAAGAAAGGAGCTTTTTATGAAGGCAGAAACTTGCAGAAAGCCGCAGCAGAGTTTAGGGGAAAAGCTGGCCGGAAAATGGAAATATGTGAAGAAAAACTGGCAGCTTTATTTGATTTTTTTACTTCCCGCCCTGCTGCTGACGATTATCTTTAAGTATCTTCCCATGGGCGGTGTGCTGATTGCCTTTGAAGATTACTATGTTATTGAAGGTGTACTGGGAAGTCCCTGGGTAGGCCTGGATTATTTCCGGAGATTTCTTTCTTCCCCTGACTTTATGAATTACCTGCTGAACACATTAAAGTTAAGTATATACGGACTTTTATGGGGATTTCCCATACCCATTATTCTGGCCCTGCTTTTAAACAGGATACGGAGTACCGGAATTAAGAAGAAAATTCAGCTTTTGATTTATGCACCTAATTTTATTTCCGTTATTGTTCTCTGTGGTATGGTGCGGATGTTCCTCTCTCCTGTAGGACCTATCAATCAGGTACTGGGTATTGACACCAACTGGATGACCATGCCCACAGCTTTCCGTACGATTTACATAGCCAGCGGTATCTGGCAGGCAGCAGGCTGGTCTTCCATTATGTACACAGCGGCCCTGTCTAATGCCAGCAAGGATTTGGAGGAAGCAGCTATTGTAGACGGTGCCAATATCCTTCAGAGAATCCTCTATGTAGAGCTTCCGGCTATTAAGAACATTATTGTCATTCAGTTTATTCTTCAGGCCGGAAATATTATGAGTATTGGTTTTGAAAAGGCTTATGCTTTACAGACAGATATGAATCTTCCTGCATCAGAGATTCTTTCTACTTATGTATATCGTATTGGTCTGTTAAACGGAGATTATGGATATTCCACAGCTGTGGGCCTGTTTAACTCCGTAATCAATGTAATTTTGCTGATTGTAGTAAACTTTGTAGTATCTAAGCTAAATGAAGGCGAAGGACTGTAGGAGGGGTAAAAATGGGAAATCGTATTAAGATAAAGCTTGGAACCGGAGATAAAGTGATTCTGGCCGTGGGATATATCCTGCTGGGGATTTTTGCCCTGGCCATTGCCATTCCTTTAGTTTATGTAGTGGTGGCATCCTTTATGGACCCAATGGTAGGCTCTGTAAAAGGTTAATGGAGGGATATGTGATGATGAGAAAAAAGATAATAAAATTTGCAGCAATCTGTGTTTCAGCAGTGTGGGTGCTTTCCCTGACCGGATGCGGCGGCGGGAATCATCAGACTGCAGAAATAGACCCGGATACACCGGTCAGCGAGGTGGCCTTTCCTTTAAAGGAAACAAAAGAACTTTCTTTTATTACCAGTGCCCCTGCCACCAGTACCCAGGAGCCAAATGAGAGGATGATTTTTAAACGGCTGGAAGAAGAGACAAATGTACATATTGACTGGACCTGCTTTGTGGCAGACCAGTTTGCAGATAAGAAAAATCTGGCCCTGGCTCAGTTCGGAAATCTGCCTGACGGCCTCTTTAATGCAGGAATGAATGATTATGATTTACTGCGCTATGCAAAGCAGGGAATCATTATTCCTCTGGAAAATTTAATTGACAAATATATGCCGAATCTTCAGGCAGTATTTGAAAAATATCCGGAATACCGGACCATGTGTACCGCTCCCGACGGGCATATCTATTCCTTCCCCTGGATTGAACAGCTGGGAGAGGGAAAGGAAGCGATTCAGGCCATCGGTGATATTCCCTATATCAACAAAAAGTGGCTGGATTGTCTGGGATTAGAGGTGCCTGCAACAGTAGACGAGCTGAAGGAAGTGCTTATTGCCTTCAGGGATAATGCAGATAAAATCCAGAAAGAGTGCGGGGTAGAGGGTGAGGTGATTCCCATGTCCTTTATTATCAACAACGGCGACCAGGACCCGGCTATCTTAATCAATGGTTTCGGAGAAGGCTATGGGGATACTCCGGACCACTTTGCAGTAACCGATGAAGGAGAGGTTATCTACACCGTAACCCAGGAAGGATACAAAGAAGGAATCCAGTGGCTGCACAGTCTGGTGGAAGAAGATTTAGTGGACCCGGAAGCCTTTACTCAGGAATGGTCTACCTATGTGGCAAAAGGAAAGAATCACCGGTACGGCCTTTGTTTTACCTGGGATATTGCCAACATTGATAATTATGATGACTATGTGATGCTTCCGGCATTGGCAGGGCCGGAGGGTCTGGTAAATATTACAAGACAGAATAACAGTGAAACCAGCGGCTTTGACAGAGGAAGGTGCGTCCTGACCACAAGCTGCCGGGATACGGCTCTTGCCGCAGCCTGGATTGACCAGATGTATGCGCCCATACAGTCGGTTCAGAATAACTGGGGAACCTACGGAGAAGAAGGAAAACCAAATATTTTCAAGATGAGTACCAATGCAGATGGCGGGGACATGTTAAAGCATGAGGACCTGGGAGATAATTCTCCGGTAGAGGTTCGGGAGTCTCAGTCTGTAAACGGACCGCTGGCTGTATTAAATGATTATTATGACATATATGTTACCCAGCCGGACGATGCGAAATGGCGGCTTGACCATATGCATGAAACCTATCTGGAAGCCATGCACAGTAAATATGTATATCCCAATGTCTTTATGAGCATTGATGATACCAATAAAGTATCACAGTATGATACAGATATTAAAAAATATGCAGAACAGAAAAAAGCGGATTGGATATTAAACGGCGGAATTGAGGAAGAATGGGACAGCTATCTGAAAAAGCTGGACGACTACGGACTCTCCGATTACCTGGCCATTAAGCAGAAATATTTTGACCAGTATCAGGAATCCCTGAATGAGTAAAGTTTTGCGCTTTGCAAGGCAGACGATGGAGGTGTACTGGACGTACACTGACTGGGGATAACGCTGCAAAGCATAAAAATATTATTGTTTAAGGCATGTGTGCCCTTGTCCAGAGAGGGTAATATTACAGGCTCCGCTTTAGAAATACCGTGTCAATATAGGAGGAAAACAGAGAATGAATATGGAAAGCAGAATGGAAGTCAGTGAAGCCCTGGAAAAGGCAAGAAATTATGAACAAACTTATGTAACAGAGGAAGTGAATGCTCAGAAACCCTCTTTCCATGCCTGTGCCCCCATAGGATGGATTAACGACCCAAATGGGTTTTCCCTGTATAAAGGAGAGTATCATTTGTTCTATCAATACTATCCTTATGAAAAGAAATGGGGACCTATGCACTGGGGCCACAGTGTTTCTAAGG
>CABSEJ010000067.1 GCA_902476765.1 uncultured Blautia sp. | reverse complement strand
AAGCAGGCCAGTGAAACGTGAGGATATTTAAAGCGGATGGCACTAGAACAAAAAAGCCCCCGTCTCACTGGAATTTCTCCAATGGGACAGGGGCTGTAAATTCTCCTGCGGTGCCACCCAAATTGCCGATAACCAGGAACTTTTGTATATTTCTCTTCTCTGGCCTTCGACCGCTCTTCTTTCATGTACTAACATACACTCCCTGCTGATAACGGGCCGGTACCCCCGTCAGCGTCTACTCTTCCAACCGGAATTTCAAGCTGCCCTCACAAGTCCATTCAATAAAAACTCTTGCTGCCGCATTCACACCACCGTCGGCTCTCTGAAAACAAATATTTCTACCTACTCCTCTTGTTCATCGGTTTAAAGTTGTAATTTTTTAAAAAGTATAACATACTTTTGGGAAATGTCAAGAATTTTCTTTCATTCCAGATTTCATTTCCTTCCCGGACACATTTCAACAAAACAGAATAAGAACTGCCCTGCTCTACCTTCACACCTAAAAACTCAGCAATTAAAAGTCCTGCGCAGATTCTGCTGACTCCTGCAAAAGGGCAGTCTGCATATCCGGATTCCAGAAAACACAATTCCCGGATACTTACGCTCCTTCTTTCCTTCAGAAATTTCCACTCCCTCTGGCAGCAGTGAAACAACAGATATTCCAGACAGACACGGGATTTCTCCCGGCTCTCTTCCTCACCTCTGCGGATTCCCTCTACGATTCCTAAAATCACTTTGGCGCACCGGCCTTCCTCTTCTCCCAAAGAAAGCCAGAAATTCTCTCCCTGGCAGGGGCTATCCTCTGCTTTTTCTATGAGATACTCCCTCCATTCCCTTTTCATTTCCCGTACTTTACTTCTGCACCACAAATTCCGGCACAAGGTAAAAAGCAGAAAATACGTCACATCCGTTTCTTTGTCTTCAGGAATCAGTCCCTGAAATAAAATTCCTTTTTTCTCCATATAACCTCTTTCTGCCCAAGGGACACTTCTCCGGCTGAGGAGTTTTTTTCTATAATTCTCATAAACTTGGAAAGTCTTTCTGAACAGAAACGTTGAACCTGCAGATTTGAAGATTTAGAAATAAGAACAATAGAATTGTATTTGAAAAATGTCGCCCGGGCCTTTTTATGACAAGGAAAACCGTCAAAGTCTGTTCTCCTCTGCATAGGCAGTCTGCTATCGCCTCTGCTCCTCCCAGCTCTTCTGTGTTCAGTGTACTACAAGACAGGGTAAGAGGCAATTAGTAAAAAACACGAAAATTTTTCGCCACTGACAGCAAAAATCCCGATTTTCTTTTAAGAGGCACATACAGCCTCAGAAAACCGGGATTTCTTCACTTACCATACCCTCTCTGGACACTGGCAGCGCTATTTGTTTCGTTCTTAGGCTTTCATGGTAATCTTCCGGAAGTTTTTCTTACCTTTTTTCAGCACAATGCCCTCTCCCTGAAGTTTTTCTCCCGGAACCAGGCATTTAATATCTGTCACCTTTTCGCCGTCAATGGAAACACCGCCCTGTTCAATAGCTCTTCTTCCCTCAGAACGGCTTGCCGCCAGACCGCTTTTCTGCAGAAGGGAAATTACGTCTATACTTCCCTCTGTTAAATCAGACTCCTCAATCTGGGCGGAAGGCATGTTTGCAGCGTTTCCGCTGGAAAACAGGGCTCTGGCAGCTTCCTGGGCCTTCTGGGCTTCTTCTTTGCCGTGTACCAGCTCTGTCAGCTCAAAGGCCAGAATCTCCTTAGCCTTATTTAACTGACTGCCTTCCCATTTATCCATCTCATCAATCTGCTCCAGAGGCAGGAAAGTCAGCATACGGATACATTTCAGCACGTCTGCATCCGCCACATTTCTCCAATACTGGTAAAAGTCAAAGGGTGAAGTTTTGTTTGGGTCAAGCCAAACTGCACCGGACTGGGTTTTTCCCATTTTCTTGCCTTCTGAATTTAAAAGCAGGGTAATCGTCATGGCACAGGCATTTTTGCCCAGCTTTCTCCGGATAAGCTCTGTACCCCCTAACATGTTGCTCCACTGGTCGTCTCCGCCAAACTGCATGTTGCAGCCGTATTTCTGAAACAGCATGTAGAAGTCATAGCTCTGCATAATCATGTAGTTAAATTCCAGGAAGCTCAATCCCTTTTCCATACGCTGCTTATAACATTCTGCAGTAAGCATACGGTTCACAGAAAAATGAGGGCCCACTTCTCTAAGAAGCTCCACATAATTCAAATCCAAAAGCCAATCTGCATTGTTTACCATCAAAGCTTTTCCGTCAGAAAAATCAATAAATCTTTCCATCTGTTTCTTAAAGCAGTCGCAATTGTGCTGGATAGTTTCCGCTGTCATCATGGACCGCATATCTGTTCTTCCGGAAGGGTCTCCGATGTAGCCGGTTCCTCCTCCGATAAGAGCAATAGGCTTATTTCCGGCCATCTGCAGACGTTTCATCAGGCAAAGCGCCATAAAATGTCCAACATGGAGACTGTCTGCCGTAGGGTCAAAACCAATGTAAAATGTGGCTTTGCCGTTGTTAATCAGTTCCCGGATTTCTTCCTCATCAGTTACCTGGGCAATCAGGCCTCTGGCAACTAATTCTTCATAAATCTGCATGTTCATCTTCTCCTTTTTGATTATATTTCCGAAGGACTTTCCCCTGCATAAGATATGAAAAGGCTCCCGTCCTTCCTGTTATAAAAGGACGAGAGCCATAAGCATTCCCGTGTTACCACCTTTATTCACAGACAGCTCGCACTGCCTGCCTCTGTAAGTACAGCTTTTCTGCGATACTCAAAGTGTTATAACGTACACCACCACGTCACAGCCTACTTGTGTTTCGGTGTGAGGCTCCAGGATGTATTCATATCCCAGCTCTCCCTGCGCCTCTCATCAGCCGGCAGCTTTCTGTCAGTTTCCCTGGGTACTACTTGTTCCCTTCCTTGCCTTTTTCTTTACAGACACAAGTATACAAAACCCTTTCAAACTTTGTCAAGGTATTTTTGCAGGAATACCCTTTAACCTTTAATGAGCCTGCCAACATTACAGTTTACGGGGATCCCGTGTATTGCAACAACCTTACCGGGACACGGTATAGCAATATTCACCGTTATCTTTTACTCCATAGAAATCCCCGAAATTCAAATCAAAAATATCCTTTGGAATACCGGAAACGGAAATCTGGTTTTTAATCAGGTACTGCCAGATACCCCCATGGGAAATATCTCCCTGGAGCAGCACTCCTGCCACCCGTCCTTCACGGATAAGAATTCTTTTATAATTTTTAGAATCCTCTCTGGCAATCACCACATCATTTTCCTTTGGCACTATATCTCCCACACACATGGAAGGCAGACCGAAGAAATTTATAGTATTCTTGGCTGCAAACCGGTCTGTGTAGGCCACGCTTGCGCCGCACATATTCAGAGCAGCCGTCTCTCCCTGCTTCTGGGCATTGGGCCAGATTCCGGAAAGTCCTGTAACGTCTCCTGCAGCATACACATGAGGCGCTCCTGTCTGCAGGTATGCATTCACCTGAATTCCCCTGTCAATGACAATGCCTTTTCCTTCCATACCGGCTACAGCAGAACGCACTCCTGCAGCTACGATAATCAAATCACAGGGAAGCTCTTCCCCGTTATCCAGAATAATCCGGGTGATTTTTTTCTCCTCATTCATCACTGTATCTGCAGCTTTTCTTCCCAGATAGAAGGAGGCTCCTGCCTTTTCAAAGCGCTTCTGGTATTCCAGGGCTCCTGTCTTATCCAGCTGTACCGGAAGAATCTGGTCTGCCATCTCCACGATGGAAACCTTTTTTCCTGTTTCCATTAAGCCGTAAGCAGCGTCCAGTCCTACCAGACCGGAACCGATAATCACAATCTTCTCTGCCTGCTGTGCCAATTTATCAATGGCCTGGGCATCTCTCAAATGTCTGAGGCCAAATACATTTTCCGCTTCCCGGAGATTTCCCACCGGCGGAATAAAGCTTTCCGCTCCTGTGGCAATGAGAAGACGGTCATAGGGAATCTCCTCATTTTGCTGTGTAACAACCACCATGGCTTCTGTATCCAGCTTTACCACAGTTCTTCCCGGCATCCATTCTATTTGGTTTTTCTCAAAGAAATCCTTGTCTATAAAAGAAATACCCTCTGCATCTCTTTCATGGCTCAAATATTTGTGCAGCATACATCTGGAATGAACCTGTGTATCCGTAGAAAGCACCGTAATCTTTCCGTTGCTGTCTGCCAGCCTTAATGTCTTGGCCGCTGTGATACCTGCGGCTCCGGCTCCTAAGATTACATACCTCATTTCTACAACACCTCCTCAACCCAGATAGCCTGTTTTGGACAGGCCTTCACGCAGCTGGGCTCCTCGCCTTTGTCAATGCAAAAATCACATTTTATTACTTTCATACGAGTGCTGTCATCCGGCTTTAACACGCCGTAAGGACAGTTCATCACGCACATAAAGCAGGAACCGCATTTCTTTTCATCATACTGTACATGCCCTGTTACCGGGTCCTTCTGAAGGGCTCCGCTCATACAGGACATAACACATTCCGGCTGGTCACAATGCCTGCAGAAAATAGGGGTATAGCTTCCGTCCGGATTTTTATAAATATAGTTCCGGCTCTCATTGGCAATGTCCGCCAAATCCAGGTTATAGACATTACCTTCATCTTTTCTGTGCGCCTGCATACATGCAACAGAACAGCTCTTGCAGCCGTCGCATTTTGAGGCGTCTATCATTATTCTCTTCATCTTGGGCTCCTGTCTGTTTAAATATTCAAACCTGCACGTTTCTCCTCAATAATCTTCTCCAGAATATCGGCACTTTCCTTAGCGTCCGGATTGATGATAACCTGTCCGCCGGTAAGGCCTTTCATATCCTCTGTGAGCAGCTTCACAGCCAGCTTGCTGCCTGTGACAAAAGGCGGAAGTCCCAGGTGAAGAGGTAGTCCCAGAGCCAGGCCGAAGCATCCGTCTGCCAGAGCCTGCTCTTCAAGCCACTGTGCTGCGGAAAGTACCAGAGGCAGCTGAGGAATGTCGATTCCAATAGCCTCTGCCAGCTCTGTAGCCACAATTTCCAAACGTCCGATAGCCAGACAAGGACCGAAATTCAGCACAGGAGGAATATTTAATTTTTCACATACAGCCCGCAGCTTTGGACCTGCCAGCTTGGCAGCTTCCGGTGTCATAAGGCCGCAGTTTTCGATACCGCCTGATGAACATCCGGCAGTAAGCACCAGAATATCTCTGGAAATCAGCTCTTTTACCAAGTCCACAGTAAGAACGTCATGTCCTCCTGCTGTCAGGTTAGAACATCCTACAACGCCTGCCACGCCCTTGATGTCTCCGGACACGATTAAATCAATGAGAGGCTTCCAGTTTCCGCCCAGGAATTCTTTTAAAGAACCTTCAGAAACACCGGTAAGGGTATGGTCGTTTCCATGCTCCGGCTGCAGATTCATAGGAACCTGTCCTCTTCTCTCTTTGTAGGCCTGAACAATTTCATCAATGATTTCCTGGCTCTGCTGCTCTCTGTTTTCAAAAACAAAAGGTTTCAGTTCTGCATTAGCCTTCTTAGCCACGTCATCCAGGCAAATCTGCTTAATCTTCAGTTCGTCGCAGATAGGCTCGATACCCGGAAGAGTACAGTTAAACTCAGAAAGAACTGCATCAATAGCACCGGTTGCCAGCACTGCTTCGCTGGTATAGTTATTGCCGGCATGTCCGTCAAAGACCTCTGTGTAATGGGCGCCTCTCAGCTGCAAATCCTGTCCCACACAGGTGCATCCCACCAGCTTAAAGCCTTTGGCTCCTGCTGCCTGAGCCTTAGCCACAGCCTCAGGAGAGGTAAGTCTTTCCTGTAAATCCACAAAAATTGTATGCTGATGTCCGGTAATCATGATATTGATATAATCCGGGTCAATGACACGAAGTCCTACAGGAGCCATACGAAGCTCCGGCTCGCCCAGAAGCACATCGTTTAACAGATTGGTAAGGGTCAGGCCGTAAAGACCAGTGGAAATACCCAGTTTCAGGCAGTCTGTATACATATCCACAGGGTCAGAGTTCAGGTTTGTAGAACATTTCACAACTCCGTGGAATACCTCGCTCTTAGCTCCGCCGGGAAGGATTCCCAGTTCCTGCCATTTCTTAAATCTGGGAGCATAGGCCATCTTTTCTACCAATTCCATTTTCTCATATTCCGGCTTATACAAATCATCCAGCACCTTCTGAGCTACCTGCTTTGCGGTATCCCACTTATCTGTGCCCTGGACGCCGAAAATCTCAGCCAGCTTTGCAAGAGATTTCTCTCCCTTGATTTCCCCTTTGATTTCCGCTGTTTTCTTTACATTCAGCGCTGTATTTTCCACAATGTGGATATAGCAGCCGGAACCGCTGGCCACTGCTCTTAAAAAGTTTCTTGCCACAATCACATCAGCCGTAGCGCCGCAGATACCTCTGGGTGCTTTCGGTGTAATACGGCAGGGACCGTTGGCGCAGAGACGGCAGCAAACGCCCTGAAGGCCAAATCCGCACTTGGTACTCTGTCCCTCTACTCTGTGATGTGAGGTTTCCATAGGCAGGCTGCGGATAAATCCCTCCAAAGGCTTATCTGCGCTTGCACAGGTATTGCATCCAAAACACTGGTTCATTTTTTTATCCTCCTATGTATCTGAAATTATCTTTGTGATAATTTTATCAATACTTGACCAAATTAGTCAAGTATAACTCCTATTTTTTTCTGCTTTTTCTTTCTGGCTGCCCATTTCATGCTCTAGCAGCTCCAGCAAGGTCCTGTTCGTCCTTCCGTTGATTTCCAGGTCTTCTCTTCTGGGAGGCTCCTGGGTATCCTGGGGATTTTCTCCGCAGATGTCAGCTCCCAAAATATATCTTTTTTCAAAAGCCTGGCGAATCCAGGACAAAAGGCTGGAAAGGCTGATCTCACCCTGGTCCCAGTTAGTCCTGGCCGCCTCTGTGGAAAGCAGGTCCTTATCTATGGAAAGGTACAGGGGAAGCTGTGAATTTCTTTCCAGAAAATCTTCAAGGAGTTTAGCTTTCTCGGATTCCTCTGCCGGGATTTCCCGGATTCTCCTTCTGTCTTCCCGGCTGCATTCCTCAAAAGCCTGGCGGGAGGGTCCCAGCACACAGACTTCTTTTAGAAAATCATTGGTATCCAGCTGGTCCTTTACCCAGCTTCCGCAGGAAAGGAGGCCGAAAAAAGCGGCCTCCTGCATATCCGTATGATTATCAAAAACCAAAAGAGAAAAGGGCTCTTCTATTTTCTCCAGCCAGAATTTAGACAGATAGTGGTAATTTCCTGAATCCAGAAAGTGTATTCCTTCATAAGACAGCTCCTGGATTTTTTCCCGGATTTCCTCCATGGCCCGGGGCTCACAATAGCCGTTGACCCCCTGAAGGTTTCTGAAATCCAGCCAAGTACAGGATGAACCGAAGGAATAGCCCTCTTCCCTGTAAATTCCGGAAAAGTCCATAATTACTTTGTTTTCTGTCATTTGGTCTCCTCTTTTTTCTTTCTCTGCCGGTTTATCTGGCTGGAAAGCAGCTTATCCAGGTAAATAGACTTAAACTGCTTGCTGGCCAGAGCCTGCTTTAGAGGCGGAAGCTTTAAGATGGTACCGAATACCGCTGCCATAGCTCTGTGGTTGGCAAAGGCCTGGTTATCAAAAATCAGGTTCTGAAGGGTTCCTTTTTCAATGGCCTGCAATACAAAGCGATGAGTGCTGTTTACAGGTGTAATAACCTGAATAGGCCTGCGCTCCAGCTCCAGAGAATGGTTGGGGCAGTTGGAAGCACAGACACCGCAGCCCAGACAGATTTCCGTGTCAACTACCGGCCGTTTCACCTTTTTCTCTCCTACTTGCTTTTCCTCCATGGAAATAGCAAAAATCGGACAGGCCTTAGCGCATTTCCCGCAGCCGATACAGGTTTCCTCTTTTATCCTGGGAATATAGTTGGTAGTGGCAACAGGCTGCATGGGGGCGAAGCGCCGGGCAGCCTGAAGGGCCTCGCAGCAGCAGCCGCAGCAGTTGCAGATAAAGGCCGGATTTTCTCTGACATTTTCCCCAATCTGCACCAGGTTGGAAGCATAGGAACGCTCCAGGGCGTCCATGGCCTCCGCCTTGTCTATAAGCCTGGCATGTCCTCCATGCTCTGCCAGAGAGCGGGCCACGTTGCCAAAGGTCAGACACACGTCCCAGGGAGCGTCAATTTCACAGGGATGGCCTGCATGATAAGCCTTATGTCTGCAATAGCAGGTTCCCAGTCCGATATATTCCGCCTCCTCCACAATATGGCTGGCTCTTTCATGGTCCAGAATATGCAGGGTATTCTCATTAGTCAGCACCGGCTCCTGGACAAATACACGGCCCAGCCTGGTCTCTGTGGCAAAGAACAGCTCTTTGACAAAATCCTCCTCCACATTCATATACTGGTAGTAAAGCTGCCCCAGATAATGCTGGTCAATATCTCCTCTGGTGCGCATCAGAGCAAATTCAATAAAACCGGCCATAGGCGGCGGCATCACAAACCGGCGGACTCCCTGATATTCGGAATCCACCAGCAGAGCTTTCTCACAGAGATGGTCCAGCACTTTCTCTGCCCTGGCCTCTGTGGTTCCCCAGATTTTAGCCGCCTTTTTGGCAGTAAAAGGCCGCACCGGAAGCTTTGCCACCCATTTAGCCTCACGCTCCTCATACAGCACCTGGAGAATCTTATAAAAGGTATCTGAGGCAGGGGCTCCCTGGGTAAACCAGTTAATCCTGTCTTCTAAATTTTTATATGCATCTCTAGATGTAATGTGTCCCATTTGTATTCCTCCTTTGCCGGTATTTTAGCACACTTTTCTTTTTTTTGCTACAGGGGCAGCTCCAGCAGCCGATTCAAAGTCTGCTCCAGGCACCAGGGAAAATCCACTTTTTCCACCTGCCGGGCGGCTGTAACCTTTAAGCTTTTTACAACATTTCCGTTTATCTCATAAAGAACCTCTCCTACCTGCTGTCCTGCTTCCACCGGAGCCTGAAGGATTTCTTCTCCCTGATAACGCAGAGTAAGGGTCTCATTTTTTCCCAGAAGCATTCCTTCCTCCTTGCCGGCCTCCTCATAGGCAAGGGGAACCTGGGCGGTCTGGCCAAGCACCTGGCTTTGTCCTGCCTCCACCGGAAGATACTGTGGCATATCCGGCCA
This sequence comes from uncultured Blautia sp., assembly GCA_902476765.1. GTDB lineage: Bacteria > Bacillota > Clostridia > Lachnospirales > Lachnospiraceae > Blautia. The sequence goes on along the minus strand of CABSEJ010000067.1, from coordinate 6,956 downwards.
AGTCTCCTGGGAAAAGCTGTGCCATTCAAAATTTGCCAATCCATACTCCATCAGCTTTCTGGTATCCTGCCATTTATAATTTTTATTGTTTGGCCAGCCGCAGCCCAAAAGAGCTACAATAAGGGTTTTACCGTCTCTTTCCAAGGCACCTACATAGCAATAGCCTGCATTGGCAGTAAAACCGGTTTTTCCTGTCAGGGCCCCTTCCATCATAGATAGAAAGGCATTGTGATTGGTGCAGGAAAAGCTTCTCCCTCCGGATACATCTGTAAAGCTGTAGGAAGGGGTCCTGGTGATTTCCAGAAAATCTTCCCTGGACGGAGACTCTTTGATGCAATATCTGAGAATCCTGGCTAAATCTGCCGCTGTGGTAGAGTGTATTTTCTCCTGCCCTTCCACCGTCTCCTGAGCATCCAGACCGTTGGGCGTTATAAACCAGGTGTTTTCACATCCAATTTCTCTTGCCTTTTCATTCATTCTGGCGGCAAAATCTTCTACGGTTTCCGCTGTATATTCTGCCAGCACCACTGCAGAATCATTATGGCTTTCCAGCATCAGAGAATAAAGCAAATCCCGGACACGAAACTCCTCCCCCTGGGTAACGCCCAAATGCACCTTGGGCATGGAAGCCGCATAGGCGGAGGCTGTGGCAATTCCATCCAAATCTCCCTGCTCCAAAACCAGGATACAGGTCATAATCTTGGTAGTGCTGGCCATAGGCCTGATTTCACTGCCCTCCTTTTCATAGAGGATTCTGCCGGATTCCCCGTCCATAAGAACTGCAGACAAAGCGTAAAGGCTTCCCGGCCCCTCGGCCTCATCCTGAGCCCAAATCCGGACAGGCAGAGACAAATCCAGGACACTGACAAAGAGTAATATCCGCAAAGCTTTTCTAAGTTTTTCCATACTCTTTCTTCCCTCCCTGGTATCACTGTATGTCCACAGGCAAAAAAAGATACCACAAACAGTCTCCCCTGTCTGCGGTATCTGCATACTTACCTATATTCTTTATACATTTAACTTATTCTTTATACATTTAACTGCAGCTGTATCTCCTCCTCAGCCTCAGCCTTGAAATCTTCCATCTGTACCGGGTCAATCTCCGGAAGCTCGTCCAGGCCCTGAACCCCGAAATTTCTCAGAAATTCCTCTGTGGTACCGAAAAGAATGGGACGTCCAGGAGCATCCAGACGGCCTACCTCTTTCACCAGCCTGTATTCCACCAGCTTATTTATGGCATGGTCGCATTTCACTCCACGGATTTTTTCTATCTCCAGTTTAGTCACCGGCTGCTTGTAGGCAATAATGGACAGGGTTTCCAGCATAACATCAGAAAGGGAGGCTTTCTTGGGCTGGAGTGCCATCTGCACCAGATAATCATAGTATTCTTCCTTGGTACACATCTGAAAAGCATTTTCCAGCTCTATGATTTTAATCCCCCGGTCCTCCTCCTGGTATTTCAGCATCATATTCTGTATAATTTTCCTGGTAGTTTCCGTGTCATGGCCGATGGCCTTGGCTAAAGCGCCCAGTTCTACAGACTCTCCCATGGCAAATAAAAGGGCCTCTATAGCACCCTCCAGTTTCTTCAGCTCCATTTCCTATCCTCTCCCCGGACATGTCTCTATGTAAATTTCCCCAAAGGTTTCTCTCTGGCTGATTCGGATTTTTCCTATCTTCATCAATTCCAGAATAGCCAGAAAAGTGACAATCACCTGCACTTTGCCGGCCTGTTTTTTCAGCAAATCCCGAAAATTAAAATTTCTGTGGCTGTAAGCATAGGCCTCCACCTCGTCCATTTTATCCGGAAGGCTTACCTCCTCCTTCTCTATCTTCCCGAACTTGCTTCGTATGGGATCCAACTTATCTTCCTGCCTGCGCATAACGCTCTGAAAAATCTGGTTCAGCTTTCCCAGACTCAGTCCCTCCAAAAGCTCTTCCGGTTCCACAGGTTCTCTGTAGGAAAGGACCTCTTCCGGTATAGAAGGCAGCTTATATACATTTTTGGCAGCCTCTGCCATCCGGTCCCGCAGCTCATATGACATATATTTATACATCTTATATTCCAGCAGCTGGCGGACCAGTTCATCTCTGGGGTCTTCCTCCTCCCCCTCTTCGTTGACCTCTTTTGGCAGAAGCATCCGGCACTTTATGGAAATCAGGGTGGCAGCCATAACCATAAATTCGCTCATGATATTCAAATCCTCCCGCTCCATCTCATGGATATAATCCATATACTGGTCTGTGATTTCCACAATAGGAATATCGTAAATATTTACTTTATTCTTTTCTATCAGGTGCAGAAGCAAATCCAGCGGTCCCTCAAACACCTGCAGCTTCACGGGGATTCCCATACTCTCTACCTCTTCCTTGTCTCTGTCTTTTTGCCGCTGAAAGCCATTTTACACTATTTTTCCTGTAAAGTCCAGACCCCGGCTCACCTTGGATATCTATATCATAACTATCTATTCCGCCACACAGCTCAGATTCCCAGCTTACCAACCTGGCCACAGATTTTCGGCACTCCGGACTGCACGACTGGATATTTACTCTACATCTGCTTATCCAGATCTTTCATTCTTCCTGCATCCTGGCGGCTACAGCTTTTCCCGGAATACCTGGCCTTTTCATAGAGCTGGTGAAACTCTTCTATACCTTCCTTCTGTGAAAGTCCTGCGGCTCTCTCCAGCTCCCCAGGGCTTAAGGAAAAATCCGGCCGGAGATTTCGCTGTATTTTTCTTCGATAGTATCTGCGGATTCTGTCTTCAGGCTTTGCGGAAAACAACCCCGGCCCTATCCCTTTGCCTCCTCCGGTCTTTTCTCTTTTTTCCTGAGAGTTCTTGGGGAGAACCTCCAATATATCCCCATTATTCATGGCGCTGGCATTATATTTTTTATACAGCCAGTACAGTCCCCAGCATAGGGCGGCCACGGCCAGCAAAAGTATTGCAGCCATAAATATTTTCTCCAGAATATCCCAGAAAGCCTGCCAAAAAGGAGAATTTTCTTCCTGTTCCGGAAAAAAAGGCTGCATCATCTCCGGCTCCTGCGTCTGCTCCGAAGCCACTGCAGGCTCCCGGGAGCCGCCAGACAGAAGCCAGGCAATAAAACGGCGCAGCAAACGGCCCAGACTGTAAATGCCCTGGTCCAGCCCGGAAAAGGGAAGCACCGCCATACCGGCCACAGTCACCAGAGAAAGAAGCAAAAGAGAAAGCCTGCTGGCGTTTGCAATGTTTTCCCCCGGAAACCGGTACAAACTCCGGTTATCCTGCTGGAATGAAAGCACCTGTTCCCGGTTCCGGCACCAGAGAATCAGCAGCCAGTAAAGCCCGGTGCCGAAAAGCATCACCTGTCCCAGAAATTCCTGGTGGCTAAACACTGCATAGAAATAGGCCCCGCCATATAAAAGCAGGTACAAATACCCGGGGCAAAGCAGCGTTCCCGGTCCCCACTGGATACGCTCGTAACAATATAGGACAAAAAGGAAAACAACCAGCACCAGAAATAGGCCCTTTTCCCTCCAGCTATTTCCCAGCTTCCAGAGCAGAGCACACCACAAAGCGGCAGCAAAAAAAAGGCCCCACAGTTTTTCTCTTCTTTTTTGTATTTCCCCCAGCACTACCACAGGCCCCCACAGCAGACAGGCCCTGGCCAGGTCCTCCCAGGACATTTGATTGCCTAAGCAGAGAAAGAAAAGATAGATGACAGCCAACAGCATCCAGCTATGGATATAACCGAAGCAACACAGCACCGCATCTCTTTTCTCATCCTTTTTCATGGTCTCACCTCCCAGCGATATACCTGCATCTGTCCGCCCTTTTGTATTTTCAATTCCATATCAGGGGCCAGGGTAGCCACATACAGACTCCCCTGATTTCTGCGGCCCAAAAACTCCATTTCAGAAACCAGGCCGGAATACTGATTTTGGGTTATGAGTATACAGAAGCATTCCCTGGACAAAAGCATCTCTTTTTTCTTTTCCAGACTGTCTGTAAACCGGTCCGGCTTTTTGGACAAATCAATTCTGGAAAGACTCTGGAGCAGCTTTGCAATCTGTCCCTGTCCACCTCCCTGCTCCAGATATATCTCCTCACCGAAAACACAGTCTCTGCCGTTGGTTAGAAGTCCCACCTCCATGCCCTGCCTCAAAAATCTCTGGGCCATGGCGGCAGCCAGCCGGATGCCCTCTTCATGGATTTCTTCATACCGCCACATAGTCACGTCCTCCACATCCAACAACAGGCATACATTTCCAAAGACCGAGGAATTCATCTGATTTACCATCAGCTCTCCCGTTCTGGCACTGGCCTTCCAGTTTATGCGGTTCATGGGGTCCATAGGGGTATATTCCCGAATTCCCCGGAATTGAAAGGGGTCCTCCAGTATCCGGTTTCTGGTTTCTATAATACCGGAAAGTCTGCGGAAAAACAGTTCGCTCTCCGGCCCCTGAATTCTTCCGGGATACACATAGAGACTGGTTTTTTCCTTACAGGTTTTATATAGCTCGCTCTGAAACAAAAGGCCTCTGGTCACAAGTTCTATTTTATCTATCTCATAATATCCTCTTTTTTTGGCCAAAAAGGGCACCTGCCTGGTAATCCTCTGTCTTCCCATGACAGAAAAAATGTCCCTCTTATAACTTTTGTCCGACACACTGGTATTTTCCTCCTGGCCGAAATACAGGTTCCGGCTCACTCCGAAACCGGCCTGGAGCATAGGGAGAAACAGCCGCTTTTCATTTTCTATGGTTTCCGTCAGCAGGCTTTCTTCCCCTTCCCAGATACAGGGAGACTGAAATCTAAGAGATGCCCTTAATTTCTTATCCCAGTTTTTTCTATAATAAGTTTCCGCCAAAAGCTGTACCAAAACAGCCCCCAGCAGGACTAACAAAAATGTCATCTTATCCTTTCCACTCCTCCGTTGGCACCGGAATTTCTGTCAGCAGCTTATCTATCAGCTCCTGTCCCTGCAAAAATCCGGTTCCCAGAATCAGACGATGAGCCAACACCGGAACCGCCAGTTCCTTAACGTCCTCCGGTACCACATAATCCCTGCCCTGGATATAGGCATAGGCCCGGACTGCCTGGTAAAAGGCAATGGTTCCTCTGGGGCTCACACCTCCCAGCACTTCCCCCATATGTCTGGTTCTCTGACAAATTTCTACCAGGTATTCCTTCAGATGAGGATGTACATATACCTGTCTGTACTCTTTCTGGGCCTGCCGGATATCCTCCACACCGGCTACAGATTCCAGGGTCTGTAAGGGTTCTTCCTGTTGGAATCTTTCTAAAATCAAAAGCTCCTCCTGCTTATCCGGCATTCCCAGAGACAGCCGCATGAAAAATCGGTCCATCTGAGCCTCCGGCAAAGGAAAGGTTCCTGCATTTTCAATAGGGTTCTGGGTAGCCAAAACGAAAAAAGGTGCTTCCAAAGTCCTGGTAACTCCGTCTGTTGTCACCTGTTTTTCCTCCATACATTCCAGAAGACTGGACTGGGTTCTGGGTGCAGCACGGTTTATCTCGTCTGCCAGAAGAATATTGCAGAAAACCGGTCCCGGCTTAAAAAGAAATTCCCCCTGTTTCTGGTTATAGTAATTAAGACCTGTTACATCTGAGGGCAGTAAATCCGGAGTAAACTGGATTCTGGAAAACTTCCCTTCCACAGACTTAGCCAGTGCCCTGGCCAGTTTGGTCTTTCCTGTTCCCGGCACATCCTCAAGCAGCACATGACCCTCTGCCACCAGCGAAGTCAGAACCCAATCTATAATATGCCGTTTTCCCACGATAACCTTTTCTATATTATCTCCAATGGCCTGCATTACATTACCTTTCATTTCTCCTCCCTCTCTTTCGGCAAGCATTTTACCACCACCAGTTCCCTGGGGTTCCATATCCGTAAAGGAATGGTGTGTTCCCCGATTCCCGCTCCCACAATGAGCCTGCTGTTCCCCTGAGTAAATTCCCCGTGGCAGAATCTTGGAAACAGCCGCAAATCCGGGCTGATAACCCCTCCCAGGAAAGGTATCCGCACCACACCGCCATGATAATGGCCGGAAAAAATCAAATCTCCTCCCCAATTCAGATAAGCTTTCCCATATTTTGGGGTGTGTGCCAGCAAAATATGAAAATGCTCCTTAGAAGCCCTGCCTACCAGACGATTCAATTCTCTGACTTCTATATGGCTGGACTTTCCTCTGCTATAATACTGGTAAGGCAATACAAGACCTGAAATTTCCACCTGCTGGCCGCCTATATCCAGACATACACTTCTGTTCTCCAGCAGTTCCACCCCCAGCCTTTGTACCCTTTTTTCATATCTTACATACTCCGTACCATAGTTCTGGGGATACAGTTTCATTCTCTGCTCGTGGTTTCCCGGGGCGTAAAATACAGGAGCCAGCTTAACCGCCTCCGCCAAAAACTCCTGGGGAATTTTCAGGGAAGCCTCCTTCTTTCCCAACACCAAATCTCCTGCAATCAGAATCATATCCGGTTTTTCTTCTTTTATCTTTTCCAGAAGGTCCTGGTTTTTATGGCCGAAAACCTTGTTGTGCAGGTCGCTGAGCATGACAAGAGTTATGGGCTTCTTGATTTTGTCTGAAACTGTCTTATATGTTGTCGTAATAAATTTCTTCACTTTTTGCTTCCTTTTTCTCTCTTATTTTCTTCCTGCCAGCTTTTACCGGCCGGAAGATTTTCTTCTATCTTACCCTATTTACAGCGAAAAAAAAAGAGCCGCCGCATAACAATATCCTGAATTTCCCTTTTATGCGATAGCTCTTATTTTTTAACTCTTTTCTTTTTTGTTCCGTCCTCTATAGATTCCGAATCTTTTCTCCTGCTGTCTCATAACGGCAAAATACATGACAAGGAGAAGTCCTCCGGCCAGTATCCAGGCTGCCGGGCTGGCCAGACAGGCTCCCACATAGCTTTTCTGCCAGGCCGCTGCCATAGCCA
>CABSEJ010000066.1 GCA_902476765.1 uncultured Blautia sp. | reverse complement strand
CGCACGAATCTCTTTTCGACCCTCTAAAGTTTCTACCCCATAGGCAATAATCATGTGATAACTCCGGTAACCGCTCTCCTTCATATGGCTTACATAATCCTTGATTTCCAGCACTCTCATATCGCTTCTCTTCTGGATAAGGGCCGCCACCTTCTCTATATCCTCATAGAACTGACAGATAATCCGTACTCCGGCAATATCTTCCACCTTTTCCTCCAACTCATCCCAGGAAATATTTTTTCTCTGCATTTTTTCCAGGATACTGTTGATGGATTTTACCCTGCCGCTGACCTCCTCAATAGGGGAGTATAAATCTTTCTCTCTGTGTTCTTTTTTCAGCTGGTTAAACTTGATTACCAGCTCCTTTACTGCAAGCTCATAAGGAATCAGCAGTTCACGCCATAAACGTATTTCCATAAAACATTACTCCTTAACTATATCTTAAAAGTATAGCATATTTTTTTTCTTTTTAATAGAAAAAATTTTTCTGCCTTTCCTGTAAAAACTGCAGCACCGGATAGGGATTCAGAGCATGCTCCTTCTGGGTTTCCGTCTCTACATAAATACCCAGGTGGAGATGAGGAGCAAACATTCCGGTGGTTCCTTCTTCCCCGTATCCGCTGTCTCCCAGAAAGCCCAGCACTTCCCCGGCTTCTATTTTTTCTCCTGCCTGGAAGCTGCGGCTGTAGGAATCCAGATGGGCATAGTAAAAATACCCGCCTCCGGGACTGCGGACACCGATTCTCCATCCTCCCAAGGGCAGCCATCCCACCTGCTCTACCAATCCGTCCGTTATACTTACGACAGGATAGTAGCCGCTGATATCCCTGGAGCCGAAAATATCACAGCCCTCATGAAGTCTCTCCCCGTTGTAATTTCTCTGGGCGTGCCAGGTATTTTCAAAATAAAATTCCTCTTCGGCCCCTTCCGGTCCGGCCAGGGGAAACCATTCCAAATCCTCCCAGAACTCCAGGTATAGCCGGGCCTCTTCCGCTTCCATGCCCGTCTCCTGAAAGCTTTCCACCGGAATACCGGCATTTCTCAGCTCATCCAGGGAAGTTTTTTCCTGCAGGTATCCCAGCACCTGGCAATCCAGAAACAGGACTCCCAAAACCAGCAGCAGCCATTTTCCCAAAAAAACACCTCCGCCTGCCTAAAACTCATGTCCGGCAGCAACAGTTCTTACCAGTACATATCATTTTATGCTACAGGGGAGGCATTTATGACATTATTCTTTGATTCTCTTCAGCACTTCCACCAGATATTCCCATACTCTTTTTACGGAGGAAATAGACAGCTTTTCTTCTGTGGTATGAATATCCTTCATATCAGGTCCTAAGGACACGCAGTCCAATCCCGGAATCTTCTCGAAGAACAATCCGCACTCCAGTCCGGCATGAATCACCTTTACCTCCGGCTTATGTCCGTACATCTCCTCAAATACCTGGGTCATGAGAGGTCTGAGACGAGAATCCTGCTTATATTCCCAGGACGGGTAATCTCCCTCCTGGGTATATTCTCCTCCTAAGAATTCTGTCAGATAAGCAATTTTATCTGCCAGGGCCTGTTTCTCCGTTCCCACAGAGCTTCTCACACTGGCAGAGCCTTCCAGGCCCTTAGGTGTCAGCTTAGTAATTCCCAGATTACAGGAGGTTTCCACCAGTCCATCTATATAACCGCACATCTTCTGGATACCATTGGGATAATGAATCAGGAAAAACAGCACTTTTTCAAGGCTCACCGGATGCAGCACCGGCTCGGTTCCCTGTCCTTCCGCCTCCACAGTAACGGTAACTCCCTGGTCGCTGCCTGTATATTCCTTTCTCAGGGTCTGGGTAAAGCTTTGGGCAAACTGATGCAGAGCCTTGCCTTCCTCCTGTTCTGTCAGCAGAAGGGCCTGGGCCTTTCTTGGAATGGCATTATCCTTCTGGCCTCCCTCCAGCTCAGACAAATCATATCTGCAAATATCCTTTGCCTCATGAAGAAATCTGGCCAGCAAAAGGGTGGCGTTTGCCCGGTTCTTATCAATCTCAGCCCCGGAATGTCCCCCCAGCAGGCCGGACACAGTGACTCTCCATTTGCTTCCCTGGGCTTCCTGATACCGCACCGGAATATGGGTAAGGGCAGTCAGTCCGCCGGCGCAGCCCACCCAGAGATAACCCTCCTCCTCAGAATCCAGGTTTATAAGATACCTTCCTTTCAGAGGCGTGGTATCCAGAGCTGCAGCTCCCAGAAGTCCCACCTCCTCATCTACGGTACATACCAGTTCCAAAGCCGGATGCTCCAGGCTCTGGTCCTCCAGCAGAGCCAGACCGTAAGCCACAGCAATACCATCGTCCCCGCCTAAAGTAGTCCCCTCTGCAAAAATATAATCTCCTTCTACCTGAAGCTTCAGAGGGTCTTTAGTAAAGTCATGATTACTCTCCGGGGTTTTCTCGCATACCATATCCATATGGCCCTGAAGAATTACCCTTGGAGCATCCTCATAACCTTTGGAGGCCTCCTTAAAGATAATCACATTATTGCTGTCGTCCTGTATATATTCCAGCTTATGCTCCCTGGCAAACTGAACCAGGTAGTCGCTGATTTCCTTTGTATTTCCGGAGCCGTGAGGTATTTTCGTAAGCTCCTCAAAATAGTAAAACACTCTTTTGGGCTGTAAATTTTCTAAAACAGACATGTCCTCTCCTCCTGTCTTTTCCTGTTTTCTCTTTTTCTGTTTTCCCATTTTCCTAACCTTTATCTTGTCAAAGTCCGGCCCAGATTTACTGCGCCTTCTCTCTTTTCCTATTCTTACACAGAACAGCTAAAATGGCAAGCCTTGTTTCCGGTCATGAATCCTGCTTTTTCACATATATTGAATCAAAGAGCAAAAAAGAGGCCTCTCAATGAAACGGCTCCTTCTCCTTCTCTGTGTATCCGGTGTCCTGTCCTTTCTCCTGGCCTTTCCCGGGGAAGCCCTGGAGCTGTCCAAGGCCGGGCTCATGCTGTGGTTTTACACTCTGCTGCCTTCTCTGCTGCCCTTTCTAATCCTGTCCGGCTTTCTCATACATACCGGCTTTCTGCCCCCTCTGCTTGTAAAAGCAAAAAAATTTTGGAAAACCTGCTTTGGCCTGTCACCCATGGGCGGATACGCCCTATTGATGGGAATTCTCTGCGGATACCCTATGGGAGCCAAAACCACCGGAGATTTATACCGAAACGGCCAGATTTCAAAAGCTGAAGCCTCTTATCTCCTAAGCTTCTCCAACTATCCCGGCCCCTCCTTTGTGGCTGCCTATATCTGTACAGAACTTTTGGGGAATCCCGGTCTGGTCCTTCCTACCTTTGGACTTCTCTACGTCTCCGGCTTTCTTTCCTCCCTTCCCTTCCGACTGGCCTACAAAAAGAACAGCCGTCAAAACCGGAACAAACAGGAATTTTCTCTCTACGCAGCAGAAAAAGCGCCTGGCGCTCTCCCCCTGGGAGAAGCGCTGGACGCTTCCATTATGAACAGCTTTACTTCTATCACAAAGCTAGGCGGATACATTATTCTTTTTTCCGTTCTGCAGGGCATACTCCGCCGTCTGCTGGCTGCCTTTCCCCGGCTGTGCTGCCTGGTATTGGGCTTTACGGAGTTATCCACGGGAATTTCCGCCCTGGCTCAAACCGGTTTGGGCTTTTCCGGAATCTATCCTCTGATACTGGCCTTCACATCCTTCGGAGGCTTATGTATCGCATTCCAGACAAAGTCCATGCTGTCCGGCACAGATTTAAGTCTTGTCCCCTACCTGAAAGGAAAAGCTCTATCCTTTTTCCTGACTCTGGTACTGGCCTGCTTATTCATCAAAGTCATCGAAATCGTCGTCTAAATCGTCTTCGTAATCTTCATCCTCATCGTATACATCCCGAACAGAAGTATCGGCCTGAGCTGAGGAGTTTTCCTGTGGTGCGGCAACGGCGCCGGCAGCACCTGAAAGCTGTGGAGCCAGCTCCGCCCTGTTCTGGCTGATTACATTCAGAGAGGCCTGCAGGGCCTGGACAAATTCATTGTACTTTCCTGCGGCATTCTCCAGCATCTCAGATGCAATCTGTCCCATATTTGACATCATTTCATCTGTGTAGGACACTGCGCTCATTCTCAGAGAATTTGCGTCATTGGTAGCAGCATCGATAATAGCCTGAGCCTGCTGATTGGCAGTATTGATAGTTTCATTGGCCTGGGCATAAGCCTGCTGCATTACTTCAGACTCCTTCACCATCTCCTGCACCTGCTTCTTGGTATCTTCAATAATATTATCTGCCTTAGCCTGTGCATCCTCCAGAATCGCATCCTTGTTGCTGATAATTTTCTGGTATCTCTTAATCTCATCCGGTGTTTTCAGTCTAAGCTCTCTTAAAAGTTCTTCAATCTCTTCTTTATTTACAATAATCTTTGTGGTTGATAAAGGCTGGTATTTACAGCTCTCCACATACTCTTCAATTTCTTCGATAATCTGTTCAATTCTGCTGCTCATCTTTTACTTCTCCTTACTGTATTTTTTCTGATTGTCAGCAAAAACACTTCTAACAATCCTGTTTCTCAGACTACTTCTGCCCGTACTTCTCCTCCATTCTATGTACCACATAGGGCGGCACAAATTTAGAAATATCTGCGCCAAAGGAGGCGGCCTCCTTCACTGTGGTGGAGCTTAAATAGGCATACTCAAGGCTGGTGGTCAAAAACATAGTATCTACATCTGTGGCCAGAATCCGATTGGTCTGGGCCATCTGAAGCTCATATTCAAAGTCTGTTATAGCCCGCAGCCCTCTGATTATCACCTTTGCATCACAGCTTTTTGCAAAATTCACAGATAAGCCGCTGAAGGATTTCACCTTTACGTTGGGCACATCCTTTGTTATATTCTCTAATATATTAACACGTTCCTCAACAGAAAACAACGGACATTTTGCTGAATTATTCAAAACTCCCACCACTACTTCATCAAAAAGAGCCGCTGCCCTTCTGATAATATCCAAATGTCCGTACGTGGCCGGGTCAAAGCTCCCGGGATAGATTGCTCTCGCCATATTTTTCTACGCCTTTCTGATAAACATATGCTTATTTGTCTTATATGTTTTTTCTCTTTCCAGAAGAAAACCATATTCCTCCAGATAATCAAATTTCGTGCCAAGAGAAGCTTCCACGATTATCAGTGTGGTAGAATCCGCACAGGAGGAATGGGACAAAGCCTCTAACACTCTCTGTTCCAGCTTCTGTTCATAGGGAGGGTCCATAAAAATACAGTCAAAGGGCTCTCCTCCCTCCAATTCTCCGAGAACGGAAAAAACATCTCTGCAGTACACCTGGGCTCTGTCACCCAGCCTTGTAAAACGGAGATTCTCCTCTATCACCATGGCAGCCTTTTTATTTTTCTCTATAAAAGCACAAAAATCTGCCCCTCTGCTTAACGCTTCAATTCCAATCCCTCCGCTTCCTGCAAAAATATCCAGGAATCTGCAGCCACACATCCGTGGCTGCAGAATATTAAAGAGAGTCTCCTTAATCCTGTCGGTGGTAGGTCTTGTACTAAGACCGGGAATCGTCTTCAGGGGCATACTTTTGGCACTTCCTGCAATTACTCTCATAAAACTTCCTTTTTGTCTTTTCTGTTTCCGCCTGTGACTATTTATTCAGACGGTAATCTAAATCCCCGTTCTCCAGTCCCAGAATCAAAGATTCTGCTGTGGCTATATTGGTGGCAATGGGGATATTGTACTGGTCGCAGCACCGGGAAATCTGATACACATCCGGCTCCTTTTGGTCAATCATAGCCGGATTGTAAAAAAAGATTACCATATCAATATCTCCCCGCTCAATCATCTCCGTAAACTGCTTATCGCCTCCCATACTTCCCGGGAGAAATTTATGGACATGAAGGTTCGTGGCCTCTTCAATTCTTCTTCCTGTGGTCCCTGTGGCATAAATCTCATGTTTTGCCAGAATATTCTTATATGCAATACAGAAATCCTCTATCAGGGCCTTCTTGCTGTTGTGGGCAATAATACCAACGTTCATCTACATCATCCTTAATCTTTTCTTTTTCCATTGTGTCAGGATTCATTATAGCAAAAACGCCAAGTTTTTGCAATTCACAATTACTATTTTATACATTTTTTACAAAATATCAATTTTTGGCCATGGGAACCGGATTCTTTTTCAGTCTGAGGTGTTATTGTAATACAATTCTCAGAATTTGTCAAAACATGAAAGAACTTCTAGGGTAAAAAACTTTTATATTTCACATAATACCACTGTAACAAAAAAAACACATTTCAAAGGAGGAACTTAAAATGTCTAACAGTAATTCTTCTAACAAAGCAGCCGTACCGGAAGCAAAGGGCGCATTAAACCGTTTCAAATATGAGGTAGCCAACGAGCTGGGTGTGCCTCTTACAGACGGCTACAACGGAAACTTAACTTCTAAGCAGAACGGTTCCGTAGGCGGTTATATGGTGAAAAAAATGATTGAGGCTCAGGAACGCCAGATGTCCGGCAACGGAGGAATGCAGCAGTACTAATCCCTATGAAGCTGGCATTATAAAAATCCGGTAGTCAAAAAATAGAAAACAGGCATATCAGAAATCTTCCATACAAAGATTCTTTGATATGCCTGTTTTTCATATAACATTTAATTGGAACTATAAAAACTAAAACTTATAACTCTACTTTTCTTCCGCCTTCTACGAACTCGCCGTTTACTACATAGTATGCAGCATGTTCTTCCGGCTTCACATAAATCTGAATATCCTTGATGTCGCTTTCCTGCTTGCCAGTCTCTGCCATCCAAGCCTTCTTTACATTGGCCTTAACATCATCTAAGCTATACTCAGCTCCTGCAAACTGAACAAATACAGTCTCTTTCACTTCGGTCTTTGCAGCTGTGGTCTTTTTGGCTGCTGCTGTTTCCTTCTTTGCAGCGGCTCTCTTTGCAGGTGCTTTCTTAGCGGTAGTCTCTGTCTTTTTGTCTTCTGTCGTAACCGGAGTTGCCTTCACAGCCTCTTTTACCTCGGCTGCTGCTGCCTTCGTTGTTGTCTTTCTAGGTGACATATCTTTCTCCTCCTTTATAACTTCCAACTTTAAATGTCCCGTCTATAATATACCCTTTCTCAAAATTTTTCAAGTTTTTCCCAAAAAAATCCTAATTGCCCCTTTTCCCACCAGTGGAACCCGGAAAAATTATATCTGTATTTTCTTTGGATAACAGGGCTCTGAAAAGGCCTTATAGTCCGGGACTGTCTTCCCTGTTTCTTCCATATGACTCCAGCCTGTCCCGAAGTTTCCGGTTCTGCTCCATGGTCAAATCCCCGTCTAAAAGAAGGATGGAACCTGCTGCTTCACTGGCCTCCTTCAGAATCTGGCTATCCTGAAAAATATCTCCCAGGGCAAATTCCATGTCTCCGCTTTGGCGTACACCGAAAAAATCCCCAGGGCCCCGGAGCCGTAAATCTTCTCCTGCAATAAAAAAGCCGTCATTAGATTTTACCAGGATTTCCAACCGTTTCCTGGTCTCCTCATCCTCTCCTCCCTGGACAAAAATGCAGTAGGACTGATGCACTCCTCTTCCTACCCGTCCCCGCAGCTGGTGAAGCTGAGCCAGTCCGAACCTTTCTGCGTTTTCCACCATCATCACGGTAGCATTTGGCACATTGACCCCCACCTCCACCACGGTAGTGGATACCAGAACCTGTATTTTGTTTTGGGCAAATTCTTCCATTATCTGATTTTTCTGGGCCGGCTTCATTCTGCCGTGAAGACTAGCCACCTTTATCTGGGAAGGCAGACACTGGGAAAGCTTACTGCTGTAATCCAATACGTTTTCTGCCTCCAGTCCCTCGCTTTCCTCTACCATGGGACAGATTACATATACCTGCCGCCCCTGCTCCACCTGCTTTTCTATAAATCTGTATGCCTTTGGCCGGTAGGATATGTCTACCACGCAGTTCTTAATGGGAAGCCTTTTAGCCGGAAGCTCATCCATAATAGATATGTCTAAATCTCCGTAAAGGATAATAGCCAGGGTCCTGGGTATAGGAGTGGCACTCATCACAAGCACATGGGGTCTGGCGCCTTTCCTGGATAAATCCTCCCTCTGATTCACTCCGAATCTGTGCTGTTCATCTGTTATTACAAGGGCCAGGTTTTCATATACCACCTTTTCCTGAATCAGGGCATGGGTCCCTACAATCAGCCTGGCCTCCCCGGACTCTATAGCCTGGTATCTCTCTCTCTTTTCCTTGGCTGTGTTAGAGCCGGTAAGAAGCAGAGCTTTGTAAGGCAGCTCCTGGCTTTCCAGAAGCCTGCACAGTTCCTGGTAGTGCTGCTTGGCCAATACCTCTGTGGGGGCCATGAGCGCAGCCTGGTAGCCGTTGGCAGCAGCCAATATCATAGACAGAAAAGCGATGACAGTCTTTCCGCTTCCTACATCTCCCTGAACCAAACGGGACATAAGGCCTTTTCCCGTCATATTTGTCTCAATTTCATTCCACACCCGCTTCTGGGCATTGGTAAGGGCATAGGGCAGAGACTCTATCACTTTCTCTGTCTCCCATACAGGTTTTATATGAAAGCTGTTTACTGCATTTTCATTTTTCTCTTTCATCATCCGCACAGAAAGAATAAACAGCAGAAATTCATCAAAGACCAGCCGTCTTCTGGCCAGCAGCAAATCTTCCCTGTTCTTAGGAAAATGGATGTGGTTTACTGCATAATTATATTCGGAAAGCTTATAGTGATTTCGGTATTCTTCCGGTAGAAACTCCTGCACCATCTCCCTTTGCTCTAAAAGCTGAGCCGCTGTTTTTGCCATAAATTTATTGGTCAGGCCCTTGGTAAGCCCATAGATGGGAAACAAAACATGCAGCCGCTCTTCATACTGGTCCCTGGAAAAAATCTCAGGGTGCTCCATTACAAGTCTGCCTCTTTTCTCAACCACAAGGCCACGGAATATGTAAATGCCTCCGGATTTCAGCGTATTTCTCAAAAAAGGCATATTATACCAGACCAGCTCCAGGATATCCTCTCCCTCTCTGACACTGGCAGTAATCACCGTAAGCCTCCCTGTGTTTTTCACTCCTATTTTACCTGTAAGCCTGGCCAGAACTGCAGTCCTGCCTCCTGCTTTTAGCTGAGAAACACCAATCGGTTCCTGATACTCATCATAATCTCTCGGATAATACCTCAGGAAATCTCCCACTGTATAAATCCCCAGCTTTCCCAGCAGCTTTTCTGTTTTTTCCCCGATTCCTTTTATTGTCCGTATGCTGTCCTGCTCTCTCATACTTACTCCTGTCCTCTTGCAACCGCTATAGCAATCTTATACTCCAGAAGGCTGCCGCATGGAGTACCGGTTCTCCGGTCCATGCGGCAGCCTTCTGCCTTATCACGCTTTTACCTTTTATTCCACGGAAATCACATAGTAATATATGGGCTGTCCGCCATTATTCATCTCTACGTCAAAGTCAGGATAGCTTTCCTCCAGCTGTTGGCACAAAGCCTCAGCCTGCTCTTCTGATACATCGGAGCCATAATAAATACTAATCAACTCTGAATCCTCGTCAGCCATCTCCTGTACCATCTGAAGAGCAACCTTCTGAATATCCTGACCTACTGCCAGAATACCCTTATCACCGATACCCATAATGTCTCCCTGACGGATTTCCTTGTCATCAATCTTAGTGTCCCGCACTGCATAAGTAACCTGTCCGGTCTTCACATTTTCCATGGCCTCCATCATCTGGGCTGTATTTTCTTCCACAGACTTGTCCGGCACAAAGGAAATCAAAGCTGTGATTCCCTGGGGAATGGTCTTAGTTGGCACTACTACGATATTTTTATCCTCTGTTAAATCTCTGGCCTGGTTAGCTGCCAGGATAATATTTTTATTGTTGGGGAAGATAAAAATATTTTTTGCATTTACCCGGGAAATAGCCTGGAGCACATCCTCTGTGCTGGGATTCATGGTCTGTCCCCCTTCAATCAGATAATCTGCTCCCAGTTCTCTGAAAATATCCCCCATTCCCTCACCTACGGATACGGAAATAAAGCCTACTTCTTTCTGAGGCTCTTCTTTCTTCTGAGCCGCCTGCTGGGCAGCCATCTTCTCGGACTCCTTAATTACCTTTTCATGATGCTCCAGTCTCATATTATCAATCTTCATATTAGAAAGCTGTCCATACGTCAGCGCCTTCTGGATGGCATCTCCAGGGGCATTGGTATGTACATGCACCTTCACAATTTCGTCATCCGCCACCACTACAAGGGAGTCTCCGATAGACATCAGGTAATCCTTAAAGGCCAGCTCTTCTTTTTCCGGGAACTCCTTGTCCAGCATAATGATAAACTCTGTACAATATCCGAATTTGATATTGCTTTCTTCCTGAGACACGGGCTTAGAAAAAGAAAGGGATGTCTTAGGCTTCTCAAATTCCAGGTTTATTTCCTTACCCAGATATCCGTCCAGAGCTCCTCTTAAAACTTCCACAAGTCCCTGTCCGCCGGAATCCACAACCCCTGCCTCTTTTAAAACAGGCAGCATTTCCGGTGTACGGGCCAGCACGCTTTCCGCTTCCTTCAGCACATCAACAAAAAAGCTCTCCAGGCTTTCGCAGTCCTCTGCAATCTCCGCAGCCTTCTGGGCCGCTCCTTTAGCCACGGTAAGAATAGTTCCCTCTTTAGGCTTCATAACCGCTTTATAAGCCGTCTCCACGCCCTTTTCAAAAGCTCTGGCAAAAATGAGGGCGTCAATCTCCTCCTGTTTTTCGATAACCTTACTAAATCCTCTTAACAGCTGGGAAAGGATTACGCCGGAATTTCCTCTTGCCCCTCTCAATGAGCCGGAAGATATGGCCTTGGCCAAAGTCTTCATATCAGGCTCATCTATGGCACTTACCTCTGAGGCGGCAGACATAATGGTCAGCGTCATATTTGTTCCAGTATCACCGTCAGGAACCGGGAAAACATTCAATTCATTTATCCATTCTTTCTTTGCTTCCAGATTCTTTGCCCCGGACAGGAACATGCGCCCCAGGGTCTTTGCGTCAACAGTATTGGTATTCAAAACAAGTTTCCTCCTTCATCAATCAATTACTCTCACGCCTTCTACCAGAATGTTGATTTTCTCTATGGTAAGACCGGTAAATTCCTCAACCTTATATTTTACATTGCTAATCAGGTTATCGGATACAGCGGAGATACTCACTCCGTAGGCTACGATTACATGAAATTCCAAAGTGATTTTATTATCTGCCAGGGACACGTTGATTCCATGCTTCAGACTGTCCCTTTTCAAAAGTTTTACCAATCCGTCCTTCATACTTACTGCAGCCATACCTACTATCCCAAAACATTCGACCGCTACGCTTCCTGCATAAGTGGCAATGACATCTGTATCAATCGTAATTTTCCCTAAACCTGTATCAACAAATCCATTCATGCACGGACACCTCCATAATTTTTATATTGCTATTCTACCATATCTTTTCCCAAAACGAAATAATAATTTATTTTTTTTTGATATTTTACTTGCAAAACCAAATTATTTCTGCTAAAATAGCTAGTGTTGTGAGTTTAGGACAAAGACTCAATCTTTTATTTAGGGAGGTGCTACCATGGCAAAGTGCGCAATTTGTGAAAAAGGCGCTCATTTTGGAAACAATGTGAGCCATTCTCATAGAAGAACAAACAAAATGTGGAAATCCAACATTAAATCCGTAAAAGTGAAAACAGAAGGCGGAAATGCGAAAAAAATGTATGTTTGTACTTCCTGCTTAAGAAGCGGCAAAGTAGAAAGAGCTTAATTTTGATGATTGAACACATAACGGGACCGTAACACCGGAGCATGTATCCGGCCTGCGGTCCCGTTTTTTTCGTCTCCTGTTTTTGTTAACAGTTTCCGGTGCACCTCTCTCAAAGGATCTGGCAGGATTATGTCTATCCACAGAACAGGTTATAGCCTGCAAGGAGACACAGGGACGCAGCCACTACCATAAGAAAGGTCTTGGGAAAAATCAGGGCTACGAAAAGTCCGATTCCCATACAAAACAACACAAGTCCGCACACACGGCGCATATTCTGTTTCTCCTCAACTCTCTTCCCTATAGTATATGCCTGTGGCACAGAAAAAACCCCTGGCAGGAAAAACTCCAGGGGTTTGAACTTTTTTTAATTTTCTGCCTTGGTTTCTTTGTCTTCTCCGGCAGAAGCTTTCTCGTTCTTATCAGAGGAAGTTTTCTCTGTTCCGGAACCGGAGAGAACCTCTTCACTTTTCTTTCCCTCTGTAAACTTATTAAAGAAATCCGGCACCATATCCAGAATCTTGGTAAGGCCGTCCTGATTTCTGATATTCACCAGCTTTGTCACGCCGTTTGAAATTACCAGCACTGCACTGGGAGAAACCTTTCCGCCCATTCCGCCGCCGCCGTTATTTTTTTTCTCTCCGGAGAAAGCTCCTGCTCCCACGGCAAAGGATACGTCCACCAGCGGCAGGATAATGGTATCTCCCACTGTGATAGCATCTCCCACAACGGTTTTGGTAGAAATAAAGCTGTCCATTCCCTTAAACAAGGACTCTACTGTAGATTGAAAATTGTTTTCTGAAGCCATATCGGTTCCTCCTTAATGATGTTTAAAATGCTTGATAATATAACGAATATCTGAACTTATCAACAATCGAAAAGCTGTGAGCAGAAAATGAATCCCTCGTATTCTCCCTTTAAAGGAAAACCAGCCTTCCAATATCTTCTGGTCAAAATAAGGCTCTATGGTAAAATGTTCCCCATACAAAGGATAAAATATGCTTACTGCCGCCAGAATTTCTCCTGTCAGGCAGGGGTCTTCTGTTCCAAAAGCGATGCTTCCTTCCATCTTTCTGGGCAGCACCTTTTTCAGCAATGTTTTACTTTCCCGGAATACCAAATCTCTGCCTCTTTGAAATTCTTGGGTTTCCAGAAAATCTCTTATTTTTCCTATTTTAGCACAAATTTTCTCTGCTGTTAACTTGAAATTTTTCAGGGCCTTCCATAGCTTCCCCGGTAAACGAAAAAGGGATTTCCAGAAATTTCCTATCCTTCGCCAGACTCCAAAAAGCCCTTTTTCTTCTTTGTGAGACTGCTGTCTGCTCTCTGACTGAGCAGAGGACGGGCTGACTGTTTCGCTGCTTTCTGTTTTACTGCTTTCTGCTTTACTACTTTCTGTTTTAGTGCTTTCTGTCTCACTTTTCTCCGCAGCTGCCGGCTTTTCTTTCCCAGCCTGGCCTTCTCCATCCTCATTCTCTCTCTCCTGAGCCATAACCTCTCCCTCTATTTGGGGCGAGGAAAGCTCTTTAGATTTTAATGCTTCGGCTTTTCTGTCCCTTCTTTTTTCTAAAAAGGCCAGCAGCTTTTTCAGAGAAATACCGAAAAGCTTTATGGAATATTCCGGATTTTCCTCCCGGCTGTCATACCAGAGTCTCAGGGAAATCAGATGCCACAGCCAGGAAACGCTCAGGATTCCTCCGAAATCTTTTCCTTCTTTATAGCCTTTACCCCTGTATCTGACGGGACAAAGCAGGACCAGCAGCAGGACCAAAAGAACTAATCCCAGAAGAAACAGAAGCAGAATGCCTATGATTTTTAATAGAATCCATAAAATATGTAGCAGTATCATGTCACCTGCAGTCCTCTCCTATCTGTTCTTCCAGCCACCGCCTGACCTGTCCCGTACCGGTCTGCCTGTAGGTCTCCTGAACCAGCCTCTGCACCAGCTCCAAGGCTTCCCAATATCCGCAGCACAGCCCCACAATTACAGGGCAGCTCTGCCTTCTCACCTTCTGCAGCAGCTCATTAGCAGAAAAAATATCCAACTGGTCTCTTGGATTACGGGCAAGAGTAATCAGATATACATCCACCACCCCTGCCCCTGCGTTAATCCTTCGTATCAGCTTTTTTTTCTTCTTTTTTGCATTATCGCCAACATACAGCCCTTTATACCAGTTTAACATAAAATCTCCGTCCACCCGGCTTCCTAATCATTTTTTATCCTTTTTTCTATGGCATTAACCACAGCTTCCAGGACTTTAATCCTGGCATAGTATTTATTGTTTCCTTCTACAATAATCCAGGGTGCGTAGGACGTAGAGGTTTTGATAATCATCTCGTTCACAGCCTCCTCATACTGGTCCCATTTCTCCCTGTTCCGCCAGTCTTCATCTGTAATCTTCCACTGCTTTTCCGGATTCTCCATACGTTCTTTGAATCTGCGCTCCTGTTCATCCTTGTCTATCTGCATCCAGAATTTCAGCACAATAGCACCGGAATGGGCCAGATGGGCCTCCATATCGTTGATTTCCCGGTAAGCTCTCTTCCACTCTTCTCTTGTGCAGAAGCCCTCGATTCTTTCCACCATTACTCTTCCGTACCAGGTTCTGTCAAAAATGGTGATATGCCCGTCCTTTGGCATGGCGTTCCAGAAACGCCAGAGATAGTGATGGCTTTTCTCTGTGGCGGAAGGCGAAGCTGTGGGACTTACCATATAGCCTCTGGGGTCCATAGGCTCTGTCAGCCTTTTAATAGCCCCTCCCTTACCGCCGGCGTCCCTTCCTTCGAAGCCCAGCACCACGGGAATCCTTCTTCGGTAAAGTTCGCTGTGAAGAATAGCCATACGGTCCTGAAGCTTTTTCAGTTTTTCCTTGTATTCTTCCTTGGTATAAGCCAAACTTAAATCTGCCTTGCTGAGGGTAGAGGATTCCAGAAACTTCTTGTCCAGCTTTTCTTCCGTTTTTTCTCCGGCTATATCCTTCTTGGTCTCTTCTGCCAATCCGGCCTCCTGAAGCTCCTCTATTTTCTCTTTCAGTCTCCGGATAACCGTGGCGTAAATCTTAGCCGTGGCAAACCGTCTGTCATGAGCCTCAATAATTGTCCAGGGCGCATAGGCAGACTCTGTTTTTTCCAGCATTTCTTCATTCATCTGTTTATATTGGTCGTACTCCTTGTTTCGCTTTATGTCTTGCTTGCTGACACGCCAGGCTGTCTCCTTAGACTCCAGCAGCTTGTCAAAACGCTTTTTCTGTTCTTTCTGGCTGATGTCCAGGAAAAACTTAATCAGCACTGTTCCGTCATCGGCCAGGGTGCGCTCAAAGGTATTGATTTCCTGGTAAGCATAATTTAATTCTTCCCCTGACATCTTGTTTTCAAACCGGTCCACAGAAACCTTTCTGTACCAGCTGGTATCAAAAATAGCAATGCGCCCTTTCTGAGGCGTCTTGGTCCAGAATCTCCACAGGAAAGGATGCATCTGCTCCTCCTCTGTTGCCCGCTTAACGGCAAACACCTGGAAACCTCTTGGGTCCAGAGGATAGATAAGTCTGCTGATTTGCAGGCCTTTGCCAGAGGCGCCCAGTCCTTCAAAAACAATAATCACCGGAATTCCCAGAGCCTTGCATTCCCTCTGGAGCTTAGCCAGCTGGGGTTCCATAATCTCCATCTGCTCCTGATAAATCTTTTTCTCCATTTTTTTCGTAAGGTCAATCTGTTCCAGCATAATCAGCGCCTCCTTCTTTCGGGTCCCTGCCCGTATATTTTTATATTCTTTTTAGAAAAAGCCGCCGCAGTAAACAGTATGGGTTTGTTTAATGCGGCAGCTTTTTCCTAAAAATACTTTCGATTACCCCAAAGATTTGCTTTTTTTAAATCTAAATATTCATTATAAGCCTTTTCCAATATCTGTTTCTCATTGGAAAAACGCAAAAGATGGTAAGCTTCATGGAACTTATAAAAACCGGAATCTACAAAGTATTCTTCCCTCTGCGGCCTGCTGTAATAGCTGTTTGCAGACATCAGGTACCAATAAACACTCTTTTCTACAGTATCTTCAGGCACACAAAAGCTATACTGGCTTTTGCCTACATATTTAATAATGCTTGCAGTTACCCCTGTCTCTTCTCTCACCTCTCGCAAGGCCGTGGCCTTATAGTCCTCGCCTTTCTCTACTGTTCCCTTGGGCAGCACCCAGCCTTCATACTTATGCTTGTAGGATTTGTACAAGGTCAGTATCTTTCCCCGATAAATTACCACCCCGCCACAGCTTGTTGCTTCAATCATTTTGCACATCCTCCTGCTAAAGACACTCTCTGTGTCTGCGTTGTGTTTCTCTATTGGTAGTATACCTCTTTTTTCTGACAGGTGCAACAAATTTAGAAAACTGCAAAATTCAATTGCAGAATTTATTACTGTTCACACAGCAGCCCGACACTTGCTGCCGGGCTGCGTAAGAACATGATT
>CABSEJ010000065.1 GCA_902476765.1 uncultured Blautia sp. | reverse complement strand
TTCCACACCCATATCGTCCCGGGCAATTTTCTTTGCTTCCTCAACCTGGGTATCCCATTCTTCCAGCTCCACTTCTGTAGAGAGTCTGGCAGCCTCTTCGAACACCTCTCTTTCCTCATCGCTTAAGCTGTTGAGGAATTTCAGGTTTCCGATAAGCATATCCGGCACCATCTGATGCTTATTATAAGAGAAATACTTGGCCACCTCTCCGTGCTTGTTGTTGGTCAGCGCCAGCTCATTGTTCTCAGCTCCGTCAATTACACCCTGCTGAATAGCTGTATATACCTCACCAAAGCTCATGGGAGAAGCAGCCGCACCAAAGGCCTCCATCATCTGAACACTGGCCGGGCTTTGCTGTACACGGATTTTCATGCCTTTTAAATCCTCCGGGGTATTGATAGGAGTTTTTGCATAGAAATTACGGGTACCTGCATTATACCAGGTCAGCACACGGAAACCGGCTTCGTCGGTGGACTCGTAAATACTGTTCATATAGTCTGTATCACTCATCACCTCATGGTAAGCCTCCTCTGAAGTAAACAGATAGGGCATACTGAAGATTTCATAGACATCGGCAAATGTTTCCAGATTGGCGGTACCTGCCACAACAAAGTCAATGGCTCCTGTCTGTGTCAGCTCAATAGCCCTCTGGGCAGTGCCTAAGATTTCATTGGGGAATATCTGTACTTCATACTTATCTCCCAGATTTTCCTCCACATATTCTTTGAATTTCAAAAGCCCCAGATGCTCCGGGTGAGTCTCTGACTGGGCGTGAGAAATACGGATGATACGTTTGCCTCCTGTTACGGAAGAACAACCGCTCATGCCCAGAACCAGAATGCCGCACAATGCTGCAGCTATTATTCTTTTAAAACCTTTCATCTTACTTTTCCTTCCATTTTTCTTAGAAATTTGTAGTGCGGCGCTTTATCAGCCGGCAGGGTACAACCTTCTTATGCCTTACCGTATGGCCGTTTAACACCATCATCATAGAGTCCACAGCCGTCTTGCAAAGCGTCTCACTGCGGCTGTCAATACTTGACAGCTCCGGTTCACAGCAGACCGAAAGCTCTGAATTATTAAAACCTATGATATTTACATCTTCCGGAATGGAGAGATTGTTCATCCTTGCATATTTCACTGCTCCCACGGCAAGTCCGTCGTCTGTGGCAATTGCAGCGTCGAATTTCAAATCCTTCTCCGCCAGAAGCCTGTCACGCACCTTCAGTATTTTATTCTGTTCAAAAATCTCAAGTTCCTGAAGTACCGAAAGGCCGTTATCCCGCAGTGCGTCCTCATAGCCCCTTAATTTTCCCATTGCACTGTAGGATTTTGAGTCATAAAGAAATAAAATACGTTTTTTTCCGGCTTCTGTCAATGCGGAAACCGTATCGTACATAATCTGATAATTGTCAGAAAGCACACAGTAAACACCCTTACAGCGGATATAGCCGTTAATTAAAAAAACAGGAATCTCCCGGGCCGCCTGGGCAATATACTCCGTGGTATCCTCTCCTCCATCGCCGGCATAGTGGGAGCCTACTAAAAGGAGAGCGTCAATGCGCTTCTGAAGCAGCAGATGCACAGCGTTTACCTTATCCTCATATTGGTAGCCGCTGCAGTACAGGATACAGTCATAGCCATAGGTACGCAGTCTCTTCTCCAGATATGCTACAGAGCCTGCCATGTAATCATCTGAAACATCCGGGCAGATAATCCCTACTGTCTTCATAGAATTTAACCCCAGACCCCTGGCGAACACATTTGGAGTATAATTATTCTCTTCCATAATAGCCCGCACCCTGGCTTTGGTCTTCTCGCTTACTTTAGGGCTGTCATTGACCACTCTGGATACCGTGGCAATGGATACGCCTGCCAGCTCTGCTATATCATAGATATTCATATATTCTCACTTCCTTTGCTGGAAATTGATGTAAGCCCTTACATCTTTTTCTCATTATACAAGAAAAGATTCTTAATTGCAAAAGGTTTTTTTCTGAAATAATTCACAGTTTTTTTCTTTGCTTTTTATGCACATTGGATATTTTTCTAGTTTTTTCAAAATATCTGTTGACGAAGCAGGTTTTGGGAGTTACATTAAGTGTAAGCCCTTACATTTTTCACTTTCGCTAGGAGGAATACCTAATATGCAGAAATACATTAAAATTCATCCTTCAGATAAGGTAGCTGTGGCCCTCTCCCCTCTGAAAGCAGGGACTCCGGTTACCATTGGCCAGCAGGAGCTTACCTTATCCGAGGACATTCCCCAGGGCCATAAATTTGCCCTTACAGACCTGGAAACAGGGGAACAGGTTATCAAATACGGGGAGCCTATAGGACTGGCCAAAGAATCCATAAAAGCAGGTTCCTGGATTCATGTACACAATATGAAAACCGCACTGGGAGATTTACTGGACTATACTTATGATAAGCAGGAAACTTCTCTGGCTCCTACAGAGGAACGCTTTTTCAACGGATATAAAAGAAAAGACGGCAAGGTTGGGGTACGCAATGAAATCTGGATTATTCCCACTGTAGGCTGTGTCAATAATGTAGCCACAGCTATAGAAAGAAAAGCCCAGTCTCTGATAAAGGGCAGTATCGAAGCCATTGCAGCCTTCCCCCACCCCTACGGCTGTTCCCAGATGGGCGATGACCAGGAAAATACCAGACAAATTCTGGCTGATTTAATTCAGCATCCAAATGCAGGCGGAGTGCTGGTGCTGGGTCTTGGATGCGAAAATAGTAACATTCCCGTACTGAAGGATTATCTTGGAGACTATGACGAAAACCGGGTAAAATTCCTGGTATGCCAGGAATCCGAAGATGAGATAAGCGACGCCCTGAAGCTTATCCGGGAGCTGATAGATTACGCAGCCCCTGCCAAAAGAGAGCCAATCAGCTGTAAGGAATTGATTATCGGTATGAAATGCGGCGGTTCAGACGGCCTTTCCGGCATTACCGCTAACCCTACTGTAGGGACATTCTCCGATTTGTTGATTTCCAAGGGAGGAACTACAATTCTCACAGAGGTTCCGGAAATGTTCGGTGCAGAAACCCTGCTGATGAACCGCTGTGAAAACAAGGAATTATTCCACAAAACCGTAAATCTTATCAATGATTTTAAGAATTACTTTAAAAGTCATAACCAGACCATCTATGAAAATCCCTCTCCAGGGAACAAAAAGGGAGGTATTTCCACTCTGGAGGATAAGTCCATGGGCTGCACCCAGAAATCCGGAAGCGCTCCGGTTCGGGGAGTTCTGGCCTACGGTGAGAGGGTTCAGGAAAAGGGTCTGAATCTTTTAAGCGCACCGGGCAATGACTTAGTGGCTTCCACAGCTCTGGCTGCTTCCGGTGCCCACATTGTACTCTTTACTACAGGGAGGGGGACTCCCTTTGCTTCCCCGGTTCCTACAGTGAAGATTTCCAGCAATTCTTCTCTTTATGAGAAAAAAAGCAATTGGATTGATTTTAACTGTGGTACCATGGTAGAAGGTACAGACTTAAACAGCTTGGGAAATCAGCTTTTTGATTATGTAATGGCGGTAGCCTCAGGGGAAGAAGTAAAATCCGAAAAAGCAGGCTTCCACGATATGGCGATTTTTAAACAGGGTGTTACACTCTGATAGAGAAAGGAGCAAGATAATGAAAAAATTAAGCTATGAAACTCTGAAAGAGCAGGGCTATGATGGTTTCCTTTTAAAGGACGCCCCGGAACGGGTGCTGCAGTTCGGCGAGGGAAATTTCCTCCGTGCCTTTGTGGATTATTTTATTGATATGATGAATGAGAAGGCAGGCTTTAACAGCAAGGTAGTTCTGGTGCAGCCTATTGCCAACCACACAGGCTTCAGTCTGGCCGATGTTATCAATGAGCAGGAAGGCCTGTATACCTTATATCTGAGAGGTTTTGAAAACAACCAGAAAGTAAACGACAAGCGAATCATTTCCTGTGTAAGCCGCTGCTTAAACGTACACAGCGACTATGAGCAGGTTATGGCTTGTGCCGACAATCCGGAGCTGCGTTTCATCACCTGTAATACCACTGAAGCAGGAATTGCCTATGACCCGGAATGTCAATTTGACCAGACTCCTCCTTCCAGCTATCCGGCCAAACTGACCCAGTTCTTATACCGCCGTTTCCGGAAATTCGGTCAGGAAAAAGGAAAAGGCTTCATTATCCTGGCTTGTGAGCTTATTGACGACAATGGCAAAGAGCTGGAAAAATGTGTGTTAAGATATGCACGTCAGTGGGAACTGGGAGAGGATTTCATCCAGTGGATAGAAAAGGAGAATATCTTCTGCTCCACCTTGGTAGACCGTATTGTTACCGGCTATCCCAGAGCAGAGGCTGCTGCCATCAATGAGGCCAACGGTTATGAAGACAATATTATCGACACAGGAGAAGTATTTGGTTTCTGGGTTATCGAAGGACCGGATTCTCTGAAAAAAGAGCTTCCCTTCGCTGAAGCAGGACTTCCTGTGCTGATTACAGACAATCACAAACCTTACAAACAAAGAAAGGTGCGTATCCTAAACGGCGCTCACACCTCTATGGTATTGGGAGCTTACCTGGCAGGACAGAATATTGTAAGAAACTGTATGCATGACGACACTATCCTGAAGTTTATGAATAAGACCATCTATGAGGAAATCATCCCTACCCTGTCTCTTTCTGAGGAAGATTGTAAAGACTTTGCCGCAGCAGTAACAGAGCGCTTTAAAAATCCTTTTATTGACCATGCCCTGCTTTCTATTTCCCTGAATTCTACCTCTAAATGGAAAGCCCGTGTCATGCCATCCCTGGAAGGATATGTGGAAAAATTCGGCAAACTTCCCAAGTGCATTACTGCTTCCTTTGCTTTCTATCTGGAGTTCTATCACCTGGGCCGTGAGCTGACAGAGGCCGGACTTGTGGCCAAACGCAGCAACGGAGATTCCTACACTATTTCTGACGACAGAGCTGTGCTGGAATTCTACTACGCTCACAGAGACGACAGTCCCAGCGAGCTGGTACATGCCGTATGCACCAACCAAGATTTCTGGGGAAGAGATTTAACAGAACTTCCGGGCTTTGAAGCAGAAGTAACCAGAATCCTGGAAAACATTGAAGCCAAAGGAACCTACCAAGAAATGAAAGAATGCTTATAGGAGCTCTTTGGCATTTAGTCCGAAGCACTGAAAAATCTGCAGCAAGCCTGCTGTTACTGTTCACACAGAGGCTTGCTTAAAGTAACAGTTCAGCCTAGGTCTGTGCCCTTGCTGCGCTGACCGTAAGAACATGATTCAGGAGGCAAAATCCCATCGCCGTAGGCGATTTTGCATGGATTTTGCCAGTAACGGTTCAGCAAGGCTGAACTGTTACTGCTTAAAAGTTAGCCTCTTGTTTTTCTGGTGACTTTTTCACAGGAATGTGCTAAAATATACAGGATAATTTTTTACAGAAAAGAGGTTTTACATGATGAAAGTACGCATGGCTGAAAATCAGGATATTCCAAAAATCCATCAGCTTCTCTCCCAGGTATGCCTGGTACATCACAAGGGACGCCCGGATTTATTCAAATACGGAGCCCGGAAGTATACGGACGAAGAGCTGATGGACATTCTTCAGGACCCGAAAAAGCCGGTTTTTGTCGCTGTGGATGAAGAAGGACAGGTAGCAGGATATGCTTTCTGCATTTTTCAGCAATATCCGGACCACAATATTATGACAGATATTAAAACCCTGTACATTGACGACCTGTGTGTAGATGAAACAAAAAGAGGACAGCACATAGGGAAAACCCTCTATCATGCTGTCCTTGCTTTTGCCAGGGAAAATCAATGTTATAATGTAACCCTGAACGTATGGAGCTTAAATGAAAGCGCTATGAAATTTTATGAATCCTGTGGTCTGAAGCCTTTGAAGGTAGGCATGGAGACCATTCTGTAAAACTTATGTCTGCCCCGGATGCCCTGGCGGCAAAGCACAACTGGCCGCTAAAGCATCCGGGGCAGGACTATTCTCCTGTAAATTTTCTTTTCTCTTTTTCCTTTTTACCACTGCAGAAGAGCTGCACCCCAGGTCAGACCTCCGCCGAAGCCTGAGAGAATCAGCTTCTCCCCTCTCTCCAGCATCCCCTTCCGGTTCATTTCATCTAACAATATAGGAATACTGGCCGCAGAAGTATTTCCATAGAAATGCAGATTCATAGGAAATTTTTCTTCTGGCTCCTTCAGTCTCTTTGCCACACTTTCAATAATCCTGCTGTTGGCCTGGTGGAGAACATAATGCCTGATTTCCTCCTTGGAAACCCCGGTTTTCTCCAGCACCTCTTCTATACATTCCGGCACTTTCCGTACTGCAAATTTAAACACAGGCTGGCCTTCCATTTTCAGGTAATCCGTGGTCTGGTCTCCCGGAGAAAGCAGATTTCTGGTCTCCCGGGCTTTGCAGGTCAGCACATGGCCCAGACCTCCGTCTGCATGCTGGACCATGCCCAGCATTCCCTCCTGGTCTGCCTGTACTACAGCGGCTCCGGCCCCGTCTCCGAAAAGCACACAGGTTGCCCTGTCATTCCAATCTACCAGCTTAGACATAGTTTCCGCTCCCACAATAAGGGCAGTCTTATACATGCCCGCCTTTATGTATGCCTGCACCGTGTTCAGGGCAAACACAAAGCCAGAGCAGGCTGCGCTTAAATCAAAGGCCACTGCCTCTGAGGCTCCTAATGCCTCCTGTACCTGGCAGGCAGCGCTTGGAAAGAAAGAATCCGGAGAACAGGTTGCTACGATAATGATTTCAATATCCTTGGCCTGCATTTCTGCATTCTCCAAAGCTTTTTTTGCCGCCTCCACGGCCATGGAAACCGTAGTCTCCTCCTGTGCGACTCTCCGCTCCCGGATACCCGTGCGGGTAGAAATCCATTCATCACTTGTTTCTATTACCTTAGACAAATCGTCATTGGTTACCCTTTCTGCGGGAACAGCGCTTCCTGTCCCTATAATTCTAGCTGTCATAGCTTTACCTCTATATACCTTATTCTTATTTTTTTGTTTTTTATATCAAATATTTTGTATATCAAAATATTTCTCACTAAGTATACATGAGTTCTTCCGGTTTGTCAATTCTATCCCTGATAATTCTCGTCTTCATAAATTTTTTGTATTTCCTGGGAAAGCTCCCGGCTTAAATCATCTAAGTCTACAGCACCGCTTACCGGGCTGGAAGAAGTTCTCTGTTCTCTGCTGTATCCATCCTGTTCATAGCCATACTGCCGGGCCTGCTCCATATCTCTTTTTCTCTGGGCCTTTCTTCTGGCAGCATAGATTTCCTCTAAGTCCTCGTCATCATAGTCCTCAGCGTCCAGATCCGGTACCGGCTTCTTTTTTGCGCTGCTCTTTTTGGAGCTACTCTTCTCCTCCTGGGCCGGTGCATACTCTTTCACCCGCTGTACCTTGGTTTTCCGCTTTACGGCTT
This sequence comes from uncultured Blautia sp., assembly GCA_902476765.1. Classification (GTDB taxonomy): domain Bacteria; phylum Bacillota; class Clostridia; order Lachnospirales; family Lachnospiraceae; genus Blautia. Next base: position 8,925 of record CABSEJ010000065.1, on the reverse strand, counting down.
TTTTCTTTTTCTTTCTCCTGGGAAGAGAAACCCTGGGGCCTCTGGAAAGAGAAAACTCCTCTTCCTCCTCATCCCTTCTTCTCCTCTTTAATAGAGGAAGAGCCTGGATAAAAGCCCCCAGAGCAGCCAGTGCCAGTCCCAAAACCACCTTGGCTCCCATAGAATCAATTCCAGTCAGAGAAAGTATCAGATGCATGCCTCCTATACCTCCGCACAGGGCAGTAATAGCTATAACAAGCTGCTGCTCATAGCCCAGGGCCAGGGTACCGGCAAACACACCTGCCACAAGGGCAATACCGTGCTGTACCACATCCGGTTCTCCTAAAAGAGAAGTAATGGAAAAATAAACCAGTCCTGCACACATGACAAACACGCCCAGCTTATAAAACACCCAGGCCAGCAGACCCAGCAGCAGAGCGCCTCCCAGGCCTCCGAAAAGAGCCAGCAGCATATCCTGGGTAAAATAGTAGCCTGCCACTCCTCCTGCGGCTCCTCCCGCCAATATCCCCAGAATACAGCCCCATACCTTTCTCAGCCGGTATCCCATAAAACAGTTCAAAAGCGCAAATACAATTCCTCCGAGGGTAAGAATTATCATATACTCCTGAGGAACCTCCTCCCACAGGCTTTTTAGCCTGGCAAGAATCTGATTAACCTGTACATTCATAATTCTTTACTTTCCTTTCAAATAAACCTGCTTGATATATCTCAGTGTTTCCTTTTCCCCCTTCTTGGCCAGCATCCGCAGAAGCATCTCCAAATCTCTGTTGGTACTTTCATGTACAAACCAAAGCTTGTCCTTACTCCATAAAAAATAGTCCAGAGGCGCCCTGTCCGTGTAGGTGTCCGGGTGGTAATTTTGGGAGGCGCTGATTCTGTCTGCTACCATTTCCGCAATATACCTTCTGGGCATAGGCACTCCCTGTATCACCGTATCACAATCCACACCGTAATCCACCCAATGCTCAAAGTGGTGCTTGTTTCTTCCGTAATGGTGAATCCAGGAGGTAGAAAGGCCTGTGGCCTCTCTCTCCGCATTATTCGGACTCCTGTTTCCCTGGTAATACCGGCATCCCACAGAAAACTCCGTCCAGGAATATTTGGACAAATCGTGTACCAGTCCCTGCCAGTACAGTCCCATTTTGAAGCAATACTTCATCACTAAAAGCTTGTGCCTTGTAATCGTCTTAAAATGTTGCCAGACCCGCATGCTCTCTCATCCTGCTTTCCTGTTAATATGATTATTGTCCTGGGAGGAACCTCTATGGTCTTCCCCTTAATCTTTTCCCTTTTCTCACAGAAACCTTCTTCTTCATCGGTGCGCATGACTATCTGCCAGGAAATCTCTTCCAGGATTCCCGGCAAAGCTATATCGTGAGGCATCCAGTGGAAATTGCAGGCTACAAAAACAAATTCCCTGTCCTGTCCTGCATAGTCTCCGCAATACATAATACCAAGATGGCGGTTAACGCTGTCCCTGGACACATACCAGGCCTGTTCCCCATGGTAGGATATATCCGGATAGCCAAGAGCCTTGTAATCTGCTCCCTTAGGCTCCTCTTCCATATGAAATACCTGATTTGCCCTGCGAAAGCCAATGGCTTCCTTCACAAAAGTCAGCAGCTTTTCATTTTTCCTGGTTCCGGTCCAGTCCAGCCATCCAATCTCATTATCCTGGCACCATGCATTATTATTCCCCTTCTGAGTGCCGGCCCATTCATCCCCCTGAAAAATCAAAGGCGTTCCCTGTGAAAACAGCAGCAGACAAAATGCATTTCTCAACTGTTTTTTTCTCAGGTTCACAATAGCCTGCTTCCTGGTGGGTCCTTCTGCCCCGCAGTTCCAGGTTCCATTGTACTCTAAGCCGTCCTGATTATCCTCCCCGTTTTCCTGGTTATGCCTTTCCTCATAGGAAACCATATCTCCCATGGTAAAGCCGTCCTGGTCCGCCATATAATTTATCACGCCGTTACATGCAGGGTTTCTTTTGCTGCGGAACATCAGCTCATCCAGCATCTGCTCATCCCCCTTCAGTACCCGGCGCATACAATAGAGAAAGCCTTCGTTATATTCTGCACTGTTTTTAAAAGCAGGCCTGCGGCCCTCTAAAACAGAGGATCCGTCCACATCATGGAACATCAGCTTAGTTTGAGACAAAAGAGGGTCTTTTATAAACAACTCCTGGCAAATTCCTTTACCCATCAGGTGGAAGCCGTCAATATGGTACTCTGTTTTCCAATACTTTACAATGTCCAGCATAGCAGAAGGAGCTGTGCTGCCGTCGAAATAAAATTCCATCAGGCATTCCAGGTCCTGCCGGTGCATAGCTTCCACCATGTGCTTAAATTCCCGTACCGGATTTGAGGAAGCTGCGAAAGCAGCCTTAGGGGCGAAATAACAGGCTTCTCCTGTATAGCCCCAGCAGTTTACTTTCACCTTTTCTTCTTTATCATCTCCATAGCCGTACTGCTGCCCTCTCTTTTTTACACCTACACGTTCCTTATATTCATAAGCCGGCATCAGCAGAATCCCCGTGATGCCCAGTTCTTTTAAATAGGGCAGTTTTTGCTCCAGTCCCTGAAAGGTTCCCCTTTTTCTCACTTTTGAGCTTTTGTGCATGGTAAAGCTGCGGACCTGCACTTTATAAAACACAGAATCTGAAAAAGCTCTGGGCTGAAAATTCCCCTCTTCCCAAGAATATTTATCATTTTTCCACCCGCAGCACAGATTCTGGGAAGGCATTTCCCCAAAAGCCGGGGCATGGCACAGGTACCTGGCCCGTGAATCCAAAATTATCCGGTCATTTATACGGTAATTATACCGGATTTCCTCACGAAGCCCCTTTACAAAAATAGACAGCAGGTTTCCCTGTCTGCTTTCCTCGGGAAAAGGAAGCTCTGTCTCTTCCCCCTCTTTTCCATATAAAACCAGCCAGGCCCGGCTCCCCAAAGGAACCTCCGCCGTAAACTCCCAGCCATACTCTCTTTTTCTAATGCCCGGCTGCCTGGCCTCTCCAACCTTAATCTGCAGCCTGTCCTTTTTCCCTTTATCTAATTTGTCCAAACCGGCACCTCATTTCTCTCCCTTATGGATTTTTATTTTATGTCTCATTTTTCCGCACATGCCTTTTCCATATAATCATATACAGCCGGCGCATCTGCCTCATCGCTCATGGTCACAAGGGTGTCCCCTGCCATAAGTATGGTCCTCCCCTTGGGGATCAATTCCGCTTCATTTCTCTTTACCGCTACCAGCAGACAATTTCTGGGCCACTGTACCTGCTGTATCATCTTTCCCTGTAAAACACTGTTGTAGCTCACGACAAATTCCTGGAGCAGCTTTTCCCCTGTCTTTCCCGGCACCTCCTGTCCCCGTCGTTTCAGAAGACCGGCCAGCAGACTTTCATAGATAGGCTCTGATTTCAGGGCCGTAGCCACCAGATAAGCGGCAATAGACACCAGAGACATGGAAAGCATCTGGCTGACCTGCCCGGTCATCTCAAAAATCAAAATAATCCCTGTAATAGGAGCCCTGACAATGGCTGTGAAATATCCCGCCATAGCCAGCAGCACAAAATTGCTGATATAGGAGGCGGGAAGCCCCATAAATTCCACTGCGAAGGTGCTGTATACTCCTCCAATCAAAGCTCCCAGCACCAACAGTGGAAAAAAGATTCCACCCGGAGCTCCGGAGCCGAAACACAGCAGGGAAAAAAGGAATTTCACACCCAGCAGCACCAGCAGTGTAGTCAAAGCCAGGCCCCCTCCTGCAGCATTTTCTATCAGCTCATGTCCGCTGCCCAGCACCTGGGGCATAACAAGGCCCAGGATTCCCGCCAGCAGAAACGGCAGAAAAAGCCTGGTGGTTTCATTAAGGCCTTTTCCTTTATAGTACAGGTTCTGGACCCACAGGGTCATCTTATTATAAAAAGCTCCCAGAAAGCCCAGGATAACTCCCAGAATCAAAATATGCCAGTAATAACCGGGCTGTACCTCCAGTCCTATATCAAAACGAAACACAGAGGAAAACCCCAGAAACTGACTGGAAATATAATCTGCCGTGATAGAAGCAGTCATAACTGAAATCAAAACAGACACAGAAAAATTTTTATGTATTTCTTCCAGTGAAAACATAACTCCGGCCAGCGGAGCATGAAAGGCTGCCGCAAGGCCTGCGCTGGCTCCGCAGGTCAGCAGATACCGCTCCTCTGTCTTTCCTCTGTCCAAAAGCTTAGACACTGCCTTTCCGGTCATGGCGCCAATCTGAATGGAAGGGCCTTCCCTTCCCAGAGACAATCCTGCAAAAAGGGATAGAAAGCCTCCTAAAAATTTGACCGGAATAACCTTCCACCAAATCTGCTCCAGCTTTCCCATCATCTCCCCCTCTACCTGGGGAATTCCGCTTCCGGAAATCATGGGCTCATATTTTACCAATCTTCCTACGATACAGGCCAGTCCTGCCAGGACCAAAAACCAGGCGACGGCGGCTGCCGGATACTTTCTTGCATATTCTAAAACAAGCTCTGTCCCTGCCCCGGCATACTCCAGCAAAATCCTGTAAGCCAGAACTACCATGCCTGCCACAGCACCTACCAGAAATCCCTCTGCGGTCAGGGTTGCCTTGAAATGCTCAGCCCTTCGGATTGTGTAAGATGTATCTTTTTTCAAAGCTGTTCCCCCCTTGTGTAGAATTAGTTTCATTATAAGGTTCCTTACCTGAAAATGCAAATTCTTTCTGGGTTCCCGGATTGCATTCCCTCCCGGTATCTGGTAGAATGTTTCTAACGGCGTCAGGATTTTGGGCTAATCTTTCGGGATTGTCCCGGACTTTACTACAGATTTCCCCTGAGAATACGCCATCACATTCTGAAGAAAGAAAGAGGTCATAAAAATGAGTGAAGAAACCTACAGCACAGATATTGGTGCCTGCAAGCCCAGCGACTGCGCTTCCTGTACAGCCGACTGCTCCAGCGCAGGAACCACCAGGGGAACCATTCCCAAAGTTCCCAATCCTACCATAAAGCTGACTCTGGACGACGACACTGAGCTGGAATGTGCGGTACTTACCACCTTTCCGGTAGAGGGCTTCGGTGAATATATTGCTCTTGTTCCCCTGAACGAAAAAGGAAAAAGCCCCAGCGGTGAAACCTATCTGTTCCGTTATGCAGAAGAAGGAGATAACCCGGTAGTAACCAATATCGAGCGGGAAGATGAATATATGGCAGCCGCAGAGGCTTTCCATGATTTCATTGCAAATCTGAAAAGCGAAAAAGACTTATAATCCCCTGATACAAAAAGCTGTCTCAGGGCCGGAACATCCCGGTCCATGAGACAGCTTTTTTATCTCCCAGATAGTTAACCGGACAGCTCTATAAAACAAAGCTTTCCAAAGCCATCCTTATTCTGCCAGACTGGGGATTGCAATTTCTATTTCAACATCTTTTCCGTAGTCAATATTGTCAAAGTGGAAGCCAAACATATGGTAAAAGTCTTCCCAATACCCTTCAATATCAGACAGCTCCTTTACATTCTCTGAAGTTACCTGCTTCCATGCCTTCTGCACCTGCTCCTGTACCGGCGCTGACAATTCCCAGTCATCCATACGGATACATCCCTCTTCATCTGTAGGTACCTGTTCTGCCAGCAGCTTATCTTTGAAAAGTCTGACAATCTGTTCAATACATCCCTCGTGATTTCCCTGGTCCTTCATCACCCGGTAAAGAATGGCAAAGTACAGCGGCACAATGGGGATAGCCGCACTGGCCTGGGTAACAAGCGCTTTATTTACAGAAATATATGCTTTCACATCCTCATATTTCTCGTTGATTTCTCCTGCTGTTTTCGTCAGATGGCGCTTAGCCTGTCCGATGGTTCCGTCATAATAAATGGGGTATGTAAGCTCAGGACCAATGTAAGAATAAGCCATTGTCACGGCATCTTTCTCCAGAACATCTGCAGCTTTCAGAGCGTCTATCCAGTCCATCCAGTCCTCGCCGCCCATTACCTTAATGGTACCTTCCAGTTCTTCTCCCTGGGCCGGCTCCACGGTTTTGGTCACAATGGTATTCGTTTTCAAATCCAGGCTCTTTTCCGTAAATTCTTTATCTGTGGTCTTTAAAGAGGATACCCATGTCTTTCCCTGAGCATCTGTTCTTCTGGGTGCAGCTAAGCTGTAGATAACCATATCTACTTTGCCCAGGTCTTTCCTGATAATATCTATGGCCTGCTCTTTTACTTCCCTGGAAAAAGCATCTCCGTTAATAGACTTAGCGTACAATCCTTCTTTAGCCGCCTCTTCCTCAAAAGCTACGGTATTATACCAACCAGGTGTGGCGGTTCTCTTTCCGTTAGAGGGCTTTTCAAACATAATTCCCAGTGTGGCCCCATGACATCCGAAAGCGGCAGTAATTCTGCTTGCCAGGCCATACCCTGTGGAAGCTCCGATAACCAGAATCTTCTTCGGTCCTCCTGAGATTCCCTGCTTTTTTACATATGCAATCTGTTCCTTCACATTTTCCCTGCATCCTTCCGGATGGGCTGTAGTACAGATAAACTCTCTTACTTTGGGTTCTACAATCATGATACAATCCTCCTGGAATTTAATCTTTTTCTATCTCCCTGCAATTATTTTGAGTCTCAAAATATATTATCACAAGAAAAAACAATATGCAAGAGTTTCCTCTTGCATATTGTATTCCATCTATTTTCCCGTAGTGCTTCCCATGCCGCCGTTTCGCAGAGCAGCAGCGTCGTCGTCCACGGTAATGCCGAATTCCACAAAAATTCCCTGGGCAAACCCGTTCCCTTTGTCCACATGAAGGGTTTTTCCCTCCCGGGAATCATTGGTAATTTTAATGAAGATATGCCCTTCATTGTCAGAATAAAAATAATCGCTGTCAATGATGCCTACCGTATTGTTCAACTGCAGACGGTATTTAAAGCCCAGTCCGCTTCTGGGATATACCTTCAGCACCCAGCCTTCTTCCATCTGAACCCGGATTCCTGTAGGCATTTTCAGACTTTCCCCGGGCTGCAAATCAAAGTCCACAGGGCTGTAAAAATCATAGCCTGCACTGCCCGTGGTAGCTCTCCTGGGCAGCTTTAAATTCTGATAGATTTCACGGATTTCTTTTTCCTCTAACTGAGGAAACACATCCTTCATCCCCTCTGTAAACTGGTCCTCACTTACCTTATGAAACTGTGCAATTCTTCTCATGTCGTATAGCTTCCTCTCTTATGCCTCTTTCGGAACGTCCTTCATGCTGAAGCTGATACGTCCCAGCTTGTCCTTTCCAAGGCATACCACCTTTACAATATCTCCCAGGGAAAGCACATCCTCTACCTTGTCAATTCTCTCTTTTGCAATTTTGGAAATGTGTACCATTCCCTCTTTGCCGGGAGCAAACTCCAGAAATGCACCGAATTCCTTAATGCTGACTACCTTTCCTGTGAAAATCTGTCCCTCTGCAAAATCTGTAGTAATAATCCTGATGTAATCAACCGCTTTATCCATCATAGCCTGGTCAGTGCCGCAGATAGAAACGCCGCCGTTATCGTCAATGTCAATTTTTACACCGGTTTCGTCGATGATAGCGTTGATAGTTTTGCCTCTCTGTCCCACTACATCGCCAATCTTCTCCGGGTCAATCTGAATCTGAATAATCTTAGGAGCATATTTGCTCACAGTGGTTCTGGGACCTGCAATACACTTCTCCATAACCTCCGTAAGAATGTACTCTCTGGCTTCTTTAGTTCTGGCAATGGCCTCCTCGATAATCTGTCTGGTCAGACCGTGAATCTTAATATCCATCTGGATAGCTGTAATACCCTCATGGGTTCCCGCTACCTTAAAGTCCATATCTCCGAAGAAATCCTCCAGACCCTGAATGTCTGTAAGTACAATATAATCCTCATCACTGTCCCCTGTTACCAGACCGCAGGATATACCAGCAACCGGCTTGCGGATAGGAACGCCGGCAGCCATCAGAGACATGGTAGAAGCACAGATACTGGCCTGTGAAGTAGAGCCGTTGGATTCAAAGGTTTCGGAAACTGTACGGATAGCATATGGAAACTCTTCCACACCCGGGATTACCGGAAGCAGCGCTCTCTCAGCCAGAGCCCCGTGTCCAATCTCTCTTCTTCCCGGTCCTCTGGAGGGCTTTGTTTCACCTACGGAGTAGGAGGGGAAATTATAGTGGTGCATGTAGCGCTTGCTCACCTCAAACTCGTCCAGTCCGTCCAGTCTCTGAGCCTCGGATAAAGGCGCCAGAGTAGTAATGGTACAAATCTGTGTCTGTCCTCTTGTAAACATAGCAGAGCCGTGTACTCTCGGAACAATATCCACTTCAGCAGCCAACGGACGAATCTGGCGGATGTCTCTTCCGTCAGGACGCTTATGGTCTTTAAGAATCATCTTACGAACGGTTTTCTTCTGATACTGATAAACAGCCTCACCTAAAACAGCCAGCCATTCTTCCTTCTCTGCAAAAGCTTCCTCTAATTTTTCTGTAATCACACGGATATTTTCTTCTCTTGTCTGCTTGTCGTCTGTGAAGACAGCTTCCTCCATCTCCTGAGGAGGAACCAGCTCTTTCATAGCAGCAAACAGCTCTTCCGGAACAGCACAGCTCTCATAAGTGTGCTTTTCCTTGCCGCACTCAGCCACAATCTCTTCGATAAAAGCGATTACCTGCTGATTCACCTCATGAGCCTTGAAAATCGCCTCAATCATTTTATCCTCAGGAATCTCATTAGCTCCTGCCTCTATCATGATAACTTTTTCTTTGGTAGAGGCAACGGTAAGCTGCAAATCAGAAATTTCCTTCTGGGCAAGGCTCGGGTTTACAACATATTCTCCGTTGATTAAGCCAATCTGTGTGGTAGCGCAGGGGCCGTCAAAAGGAATATCAGAAATACAGGTAGT
>CABSEJ010000064.1 GCA_902476765.1 uncultured Blautia sp. | reverse complement strand
TGTGTGAGCAGTAACCACAAAAAGAGCTGCAGCTCTAAGGGTACGGATAAAATCGGCGCCCCAGCCCCAGCTCTCTTTTTTCCTGCAATTTTCTGCAAAACAGCAAACTACACTGCCACTAAAATCTCTGTTCCCAGATACAGGGAATAAATATAGGTTTCTTTCACTTTTTTTCCGGTAAGCCTTTCCAGGGCCTGCCGGTAATATTGAAGCTGTACCTTATATTTCTCTGTCAGCTCCCCGGGTCTTGCCCTGGATACTTTATCTGTCTTATAATCCACCAGCACCAGATCCCCCTCTTCTTCAAAATAAGCGTCAATGATTCCCTGAATCAGCAGCTCCTCCCTGGTCCTATATTCCTCTCTCACTTCACAGGCCGGCACAGCCAGCACAAAGGGCTGCTCCCGGTGCAAAAGCTCCTGCTCTGCCGCTTTTTTCATTCTCCTGCCTAACGGGCTCTGCGCCAGTTTGTAAATATCTCCGGCCCAAACCGAGGCTTTCATGGTCTCTGTCAAATATCCTTTTTGATACAGCCTTTCTATCTGTCCCTTTACAGCCTCCAGCGAATCTCCATCCCGGTAATCCAGGCACTCCAGAATCTTATGATAGGCAGTCCCCCGGTCTGCCCCGGTGAGAATCTCCTCTTTTGGCCGCATAAAAGCAGGCACATAGCCAGGCTCCTCCAACTCTTCCTCCTGTACAGACTCTTGGTGGTTAGTCTGGTTCTCCTGCACAGACTCTTCTTGGCTAATCTGGTCTCCCTCTTCCCTCCTGTGGCCCCTGTCCCAATCTTCCGTTTTCTCCTGTGGATACAGGGCCTGGCTGTCTTCCGCCTGACGGCTTAGAAGGCCTTTTATCTGAGACACCGTAAGCTTAGCGGGAATCTGGGCCAAATCCTCATAAGGATATTCATAGGAAAAAGTCTCCTCCAGCTCCTTTCGGATTTCTTCCTCATAAATCCTGTCAGGATTCCAGTTAAGGAACCGGGCCTTTTCCTCCAGTTCCACTCTTCTTAGTCCTGTTTCTCCCAGAACCAGCTCCAGAGGCGAAACCCGGCGGATGAGAAAATTTCCAGGCCCTTCATAAAGCGGATTCAAAGCATATACCGTAAGCCCGAAAGCCTCATACAGCCCCTTCATGGATTTGTGTCTGGCTAAAGCCGCCAAAATCCAGTCCATATAGCTTTTTCCCCTGGTCCTCAGACCATAGGGCAGCTTTTCCTCCTGCTGCCGCTTCAGAATCTCATATTCCTTCAGTTTTTCCTCCAGCTTGCTGACCGTGCCGGTGAGAATCAGCTTCTCCTTGGCCCGGGTCAGCGCTACATAAAGGATACGAAGCTCTTCCCCCAGGCTTTCCAGGGTAATCTCCTGCTGGATAGCCCTCTGAAGAATAGTTCTGGTGCGAATCCTCAGTTTTCCCTCTACATAAGGGGCACCAATTCCTAAATCCGGATGCAGCACCATACTTTCCCTGGCATCCTGGAGATTTGTCTGCTTACCCATACCTGCCGCTATAACAATAGGAAATTCCAATCCCTTGCTGCCGTGGATACTCATAATCCGCACTGTGTCCTCCTTCTCTGTCAGAAGGCTGGCCTCTCCGAAATCCACCTGGTATTTTTTCAGATTCTCTATGTAACGCACAAAGTTAAAGAGTCCCCGGTAGCTGGTGCTTTCGTAATCTCTGGCCTTCTCCAAAAGCATCATCAGATTAGCCTTTCTCTGTTCACCTGACACAAAAGCCTCCTGCCACCGGAGAAAGCCTGTCTTTTGAAAGAAATCCCAAATCAGCTCATGGATAGGGGTATAAGGTACCTTGGCCCTCAGCTCTTCATAGGTATCCAGAAAATTTCTCACCTTTTCTCCTAAAGGCCCTTCCTGCTTTCCTGCTTCCAGCAGGCTGTCATAGAGACAGCAGGTTTCCTTCTCCTTACCTGTCACGGTAATCAGAGAAAGCTCCTGAAAATCAAAACCTTCCGGAAGATTCCGCAGGGCTCCGGCCAGAGGAATATCCTGCCTGGGGTTATCCAGAATCTGAAGGTAATCCAGTACCTGAGCCACCTCCGGAGCAGAAAAATACCCGGTCTTGGTAGTAACGCTGGCAGGTATATTCAGGGAATTGAGAATTCGCTTAAAGGTTTCCGCCCATCCGGACATGGTCCTCAGCAAAATCGTAAAATCCGAATACCTGGCCTTGCGAAGCCGGCCTGTGGACTTGTCCGTAACCTGGGCGGAATCCATCAGTTCCCGGATTCGCAGAGCCGCCATCCTGGCTTCCAGCTCTCTTTGGTTTTGCCCTTGGTTCTCCCCATGGTTCTCTCCTTGGTCCTGCTGGTCCCATACCGGGTCATCCCCTTCCAAAAGCAGCACCTCTACCGCAGCTTCTCCCTGTTCCTGCTCCAGAGGGGGAAACTCTCCCTTGGGATAAAGGGCTGCATCTGTGTCATACTCCACGCCTCCCAAATCCCTGCCCATTATCTGGTAAAACAAATAGTTTACGCTTTCCAGCACCTGGGCTCTGCTCCGGAAGTTTTTATGCAGGTCAATACGGTAGGAGCTGCCTCCGGGACTGGTGGGATAGGTGTGGAATTTTTCCATAAACAAATCCGGTCTGGCCAGACGGAATCGGTAAATGCTCTGCTTCACATCCCCTACCATAAAAATATTGTTCTGTCCCTCTTCCACCCTGGACACGGCAGTCAGCAGCTTTTCCTGGACCAGGTTACTGTCCTGGTACTCATCTATCATGATTTCCTCAAACCTGGAGGCCAGCTCTCTGGCCGCCTGGCTTCGCTCATCTCCCTCTTCCTTGTGGTGTACCAGAATCTCCAGGGCATAGTGTTCCAGATCTGCAAAATCCAGAATATTTTTCTCTTTTTTCTTTTTCCGGTAGTTGTCCATAAAGCCAAGAGTCAAATCCACCAAAGCCCCCACAGGACGTGAAGCAGCCCGGAGACTTTCCAGCATTTCCCCGGCATCTTCCTGGAAATACCGCTCTCTCAGACTTTTTATCAGGTCCTTGGCTTGAGACCTTAACTGTTTCACCAGCTCCTGCTTTGCCTCAGAAACCAGCCCCTTCTCCGCCTTTTTCCCGGGAGGAAGCCGTTTAAATTCCAGCCCCTGTATTTTCTCCCTCAGGCGGAAAAATTTTTCCTCCTGCTGAAGCTTTTTCACAGAAGTCTCCTCCAGCTCCAGAAGCTCCAGATAAAAGCCGGGGCCGTCCTCTTCCCCGGAAAGAGCCCTGGCCTGGGAAAGCAAATCTCCCGCTTCCTCCAGCTGCTTTTTCACTTCCTCCATAACCAGTTTCATCCAGGAGGCTTTCTCCAAATCTTCTTCTGTCTCTATCTCATAGGCCTTTCGGCAGGAGCTGAGCCATTCCTCCGGATAGGGGTAGCTCATGGAAAATTCATAGAGCTTCAGAATCAGCTCCTGGATTCTCTCATCTGTCTTTCCCTGGGAGAAGCCATCCACAAAGGCGAAAAAGTCCTTGTTCTCCTTATTCTGGTATGCTTCCTCCAGCACAATCCCTGCTACATCCGCCTTTAAAAGCCGCATCTCTCCCTCATCTCCCATGCGGAAGGATGGGTCTAAATCTATTAAATGGAAATAATTTTTCACCACATAAGAACAGAAGCTGTCTATGGTGGTAATCTGGGCGTGATGCACCAGTACGCTCTGACGCTGGAGATGTTCGTCTTCCCGGTTCTCCTCCAGCCTTTTTTCTATGGCCCTTCCGATTCTCTCCTTCATCTCCGCTGCTGCGGCTCTGGTGAAGGTCACAATGAGAAGCCGGTCAATATCTGTGGGATTTGTCTTATCTGTAATTCTCTGAATAATCCTTTCTACCAGCACTGCTGTCTTGCCGCTTCCTGCGGCAGCGCTTACCAGGATGTTGCTCCCTCTGGCCCGGATTACCTCCTGCTGTTCCTCTGTCCAAGATATTCCCATGTCACTCCTCCTCTCCTGTTTTATCCTTCTCCAGGCTTTCTCTCATTTTCTCCCACACCTCATCCCGTTCCATATCCGGCAGCCGGCGGTAGGCATAGCCGGGCAGCTTCTCATCAAAGCCGCATACATTTCGGTAGGGACAGTATTCACAGGCATTTTCCTTCTGTTGCTCATAAGGGTTTACCTGGGCTTTTCCTTCTAAAATATCCCCTCCGATTTCTCTTATTTTTTGATTCACATATCCAATCATCCAGGAAAACTGCTCCTGACCGGCCACTTTAGAACCGGAGGTCAGGGTTCCCCTGGCTGTATACTTTACAGGCAGCGCCATGGATTCCACACTTTTTCCTGCTGCCAGGTTTTTATCCAGCTTCACCAGAATCTCCGGCTCTGCCCCTGCGATTCCGTCCATTCTTAGTTTTTTCAGAATCTCCGGCTCCGGATTTTCCCAATCCTTTACATCCTCCCGGTTCAGCACCGGGTCCTTAATATTATAATAAAAAATACCTGCAGGCTTTATTTCTTTTTCCGGAAACCTGCGCTGTTCCAGTTCCAGAGCCGCAGCCAGATAAAGGCCAAGCTGCAGCTGCAGACCGTAATAAAGCTTCACCATATCCAGCTTGGTATTTGCTGATTTATAATCCATAACTTTTACATATACCTTGTCTTCTTCCTGGCACAAATCAATGCGGTCAATCCGTCCGGTCAGGCTTATCCGCCGGCCTTGGGAAAGCTGTATATCCAGGGCGTCTATATTATCCCAGGGGCCAAATCCCCACTCTGTCAAAGCCGGAACAAAACTTCCCTGGCGAAGCTGCTGCTGGAGAGCCCAGACGCTTTTCTTTACCATCCGTTTAGCCCTGTTTACGGTATAGGCATTTCTTGCGCTGGACAAAAGCACGGTCTGGCCGGACTGTGCAACCACCTGGTCCACACATTCTTCCGCCATTTTATCCCTGAGTTCTTCTTCTAAATCCGTCCAGGAAAGCCCTTGTTCCCGCAGTCTTTTTGCAAACAGGTCCAGGCTGGCGTGAAGCAGGCTGCCTAAATCTGCCATACTGAATTCATACCGCACCCGCTCTTTTAGTTCCAGACCATAGAGCAAAAAATGAGAGCAGGCGCACCGGGCAAACTGTTCCAGCCTGGTGGCGCTGTTTTCCAGCTCTTTCCCGTAAAGAGCCTGGGCCGTTTCCTTGCCTATAGAATCTTCTGGGTTGACATAATATGCCGCTTTCACCAGATTTCTTAGGCAGGTCTGCCACTTGGGCTGCCGGAAAAACCAGGAATACAGCTTCTGAAACAAAGGCTCCTTTTCCTCTCGTTTTCCCAGGTCCCTGGCAATCCTGGACAGGGCACCCTCTATATTCTCCATGTCCAGGGGAATTTCTTCTTCCTTTCTGGCCTTGGGAAAAAGCCGTTCCACCTGGGAAACCAGATAGGAGGGAAGCAGTGCCTCCCCGGACTGGCTTAAACGGCTGTAGCTTATATATACCTTATGGCTGGGCTTGGTAAGATTCAGATATAAATAAAATTTCTGGGTATAAAGCTCTTCCCTGGCTGTAGGTGCCAGAGCCAGTCCCATCTCCTTCAGGGGGCCGGCCAACGCTTCCCTGTTCTGGTCTGACAGCAGCTTTCCTCCCCGGCTGTCTTTTGGCAGTTTTCCCTCATTTACTCCCACGAAAAACAAAAACTTTACGTCCTTCAGCCTGGTTCTCTCCATATCTCCCACTAAAACCTGGTCTGAGGTAGGAGGTACAATTCCCACCTTTGCCTCCGAAAGGCCAGCCTCCAGGATTTCCTGAAACTCTCTGGCACTGATGACCTCCTGGCCCAGTACGTCCACCAGCTTATCCAGCAAATCCATAACAATCCGGTAGATTTGGGCATATTCCCTGGCCAGGGCAGTTTCCTCCTGCTCCTGAAATTTCTTTTCATAATCTTTCAGCTTTCTCTCAATGTGGTTGGCGCAAATATAGCCGTACAAGGCCCGGGCGTAGTCCACCACTCTGGCCTGGGGGTTCTTCATAGCCCTGTTAAAAGGCTCCCACATGCCCACCAGTTTCTCTCTGGTTTGGTTCAGCCTTACAATTTCCCCCGGCTCCTCCCCTCTGTACGAACGAACCCACTCTTCCTTCCAGGCCGTCAGTCCCCGGATTCCCTGGGCCACCACATAATTTTCCAGAGCATCGGTTTCCGGCCCGGTTATATCCGTAAGGCCGCAGCGCAGCAGCCGGAACACACTTTCATAGCTGAAATTCTCCACCACCATATTTACGGCGCTCCGTATGTATTCTACAAAGGGATTAAAGAACAGAGAGTGCTTCTGGTCAATGAAACAGGGAATTCCATAGGCCTCAAAAGCCCTGGAAGCCGCCGGGGCATACACCTCCATATCCCCGGTGATAACCGCAAAATCCCGGTACCTGTACCCTTCCTTTCTCACCATCCGGTGAATCAGGCAGGCTGTTTCCTCCATCTCTGTCCCGGGATTTAAAGATTCCCGGATATGCACCGCATCTTCCTTATCCTGGAAACTTTTTCTTCCATAGCGGAACAGATTCTTTTCCAGAAAGGCCAGGGCAGGGTTTCTCCGGAAACGTCCCTGGTATATGCCTTTTTCTCCCGGTATCCAGGTCTCTCCAACAGGAATACCGCTATCTTCGGCCAGTTTACATAATTTATCTACCGTCTGTCTGCTAAGATAAAAAAGCTGGTGAGGGCTGCCCAAACGGAAAGGGTCCTCCCCTTCCCCTATGGTTACCGTCACATAAACCTGCCGGCAGATAGTGAGAAGCTGCTCCAAAGCCTGCATCTGAATAGGCGTAAAGCCAGTATAGCCGTCCAGCACCAGAATACTTTCCCGAAGCTTTTTGGAATGAGCGGCAATCCGGGCAAACACATCCAGAACCTCCTCCTGGGTTATGTATTTTCCCTCTAAATAATCATAAAATCCCTGATACAGCACCTTTATGTCTTTCAGTTTATAATAGAGCTGCGGCTTGTCCTCCAGGCCCTCCAAAAGCTCCTCTAAATCCTGGGCAGTAATCTCATATTGACGAAGTTCCGACACCATAGATTTCATCTGGGACACATATCCCTGCTTATTCATTTTAGAGCCCAGAAGCTTCAGCTCCTTTTTTTTCTCCTGGGCTACTTTTCTCAGGACCATGCTTTTTCCTGTTTCCTCCAAAAGCTCCCGGCCAGCCTCTCCCAGCTCCTCCCGGACCCGCAGAGCCAGACGCTCAAAGCTTAACACATCAAGGTTCATAATGCCCTTCCTGGGATGCATGGTAACCAGCTGCTTCTGGGTCTGCATGGTAAACTGCTCAGGCACCAGGATGATATACTGTTTCCCGGGGTTTTCCATGGATTCCTCTATGATTTTGTTATAAATATAATGAGACTTTCCCGCCCCGCTTGCTCCGAAAATAAACTGCAGTCCCATAGGCTGTCCTTCCTTTCTTATCCGCTGCTATACACTTACGCCGAAAAATTTCTCAATGACTTCTGCAATTCCATCCTGGTCATTATTTCTTTCTGTAATATAATCCGCTCTTTCCTTTACCTTCTCCTGGGCATTGGCCATGGCCACTCCCAGACCGGCAAACTGAATCATAGACACATCGTTAAAGCCGTCTCCGCAGCACACCAGTTCCTCCCTCCGGATGCCCAGAATAGACAGCAGATGCTTCAGGGAATAGGCTTTATCTACATTTTTAGGAGTTATTTCCAGAAAATAGGGCTCCGAGCGGAACACCTGGGCCTCGTGGATGTACTTCTGAGCCAGCATAGGCTCCAAAGCCTCTAAGTCCTCTCCCCGCCCTGTCATGAGACATTTATTCACAGGAAAATTGATAAAGCTCCCAAAATCCTCTCGGTACTCTATAGGCATATCGTTAATCCCGGCCTCAATAGCCATATATTCATCCGGCTCTGTACCGGAATAGATAGCTTCATCCTGATAAGTAATAATCCCCAGCCGGTTCTCCACGGCATCTCTCCAAAGACGGGCCGGAAGGCTTAGGGGCAGTGTTTTCTCAAACACACATTCCTTTGTCTTATAATTCAGAATCCTGGCCCCGTTAAAAGGCAGGATATAGCTTCCGAATTTCTGAAAACAAAGACAGTCTGCCACCTTGTAAACTCCTTTGGGCGGCCTTCCGGAAGCAATGGCTACCGGCACCCCCTTCTCCTGCAGGCGTATAATGGCCTCCCTGGTCTTAGGTGTAACCTCCTTCTGAGAATTGGTTACGGTTCCGTCTATATCTAACACTAAAAATTTATATTCCATAGTCCTCCTCTTTTCTTCTGACACAGAAAAAAATTTTTGTTACATTTGCACCAGCGGCGCATCTCAAAACAGCCTCCTCTTGGGCTGGCAGAAGCTGTATCTGCAAAATTATTATACACAATAGGAATGGTCCTGCCCAGTTTTATCTTTATTTTTCTAATATTTGGTTTACCCTTGTCCAGAAAGGGTACCCTCGTTCCCGCAACAGGACATAGGGAAATCGAAGCCATCAGCGCCAAAGAAGCTACCTGCACAGAAGCAGGAAATATCTCTTACTGGCACTGTAAAACCTGTGATAAGTATTTCAGCAATGAGGAATGTACAGAGGTAATCACAAAGGAAGATACTCTCATTCCCGCAACAGGACATGGAAAAACAGAAATCACCGGTGCTAAAGAAGCCACCTGCACAGCAGAGGGTTATACTGGAGATAAAATATGTACGATTTGTAAAGAAGTGATTGGAAAAGGGACTGTTACCAAAAAGAAAGCCCATACCTACAAAGAGGGCAAGTGTACAGTATGCGGCACAGCGGACCCGAATTACAAATCATCGGATTCAAAAAAACAGTCAGCGACAACCGTAACTGGAAGCTCAGTAGATTCGAATAAAACGAACAGCAGCAATACTAATTCTCCGCAAACTGGAGACAATACGCAAATTGTTCTCTGGGTGGTGTTAATGGTAGGCGCCATTTTTGTTATCGCAGGAAGTCTTATCGTATATAAGAAAAAACAGTAAGTCTCAGACAAGGCAATGACCTGAGTTTCTCCCAGGTCATTGCCTTGTTCATGTTTTCATTGTTCACTGACAGCCTTTTCTTTTTGGGAAATTTATAGCGCTAAGTCCGCCGCTGTTCCAATGCCATCCCAATCAGCCGGTTCGTTTGGTCGGCCATGAACAAAGGAATATTCAGAACATCATCATCTAACTTCAAATTGTCCAGAGAAAATCTAACACGCAGTTTGACCTGATTCGAAAATAGTTCCTTGAATTTTTTCAGGCTCTTGCTGGCAATGTTGGTTTCGGATTTGACTTCTACAGGGAAAATATCATTCTCTCGCTGAATAAGAAAATCCACTTCATAAGGGGGATTATTCTGGCTCCAGTATCGTGGAACCACTTCAAACTGGGTAATCAAAGTCTGCAGCACAAAATTCTCTGTCAGTGCTCCCTTAAATTCTGTGAATAAGCGATTTCCTTCTCCAAAGGCTGTAGGAGCTAACTGAGCTAGTCGGCGGAGCAGTCCTACATCTGCCAAATAAATCTTAAATGCAGAAAGGTCATCATAGGCTGCCACCGGCAGACCTGGAGCCGTACTGCGGTAAATCTTATGCACCAGTCGTGCGTCGACAAGCCACTGCAGGGCATCCTCATATTCACGTGCCCTTGCTCCTTCTTTTACAACTTTGTAAAGAAACTTCTTATTTTCCCTTGCCAGCTGAGAGGGTATAGATTTCCAAATCATAGAAATCTTAGGATATTCACTGATGTTAGGGTGCTTAGCAAAATCACGTTCATAAGCATCAATAATTCCGGACAAGGCTTCCTGCATGGCAGAAACGTCTCTTGCTTCCGTCCACATCAGCACAGGTTCCGGCATACCTCCGGTGACATAGTACATTTTCAATTTCTCATAAAGAGGATTGAAAAAAGCTTCTGGAATCGGTTCAATGCCATCTACGTTTTCCAAATACCTGGCAAGATTTTCATCACCATTGGCAAGGAGAAATTCTGTGAAGGTCATTGGCTCAATCTGCATAAAGTTTACTTTGCCAACAGGAAAGGAAGATGGTTTTGCTAATGCAATTCCCAGCAGGGAACCAGCGCAGGCAATGTGATACTGAGGAGCATTTTCGCAGAAATATTTCATCGAGTTTATAACATTTGGGCAGTCCTGTACCTCGTCAAAAATAATAAGTGTCTTTTCTGGAACAATTTTTTGGCCGCTGGCCAGCATTAAATTTTGCAGAAGACGCTTTACATCCTTTGTGGTTTCAAAAAATTGTTTGTACTCTTCATTCTCGTCAAAATTAAAGTACGCTGTATTTTCATAATAGCGGCTTCCAAATTCTTTAAGAATCCAGGTCTTTCCCACCTGTCGTACCCCTTTTAAGATTAGCGGTTTGCGGTAGGGAGATGCTTTCCAATCTAACAGCTTATCTAATATCAATCGCTCCATAGATACACTTCCTCACATTTTTATTGTGTTTTTTGTGTTTCATAATCACACTTTTATTATATTATATGTGTAAAACTCTAAAAATACAACTCCCATCACATAATTTTACATATTTCTGTGAGAAACATCACACTTTTATATCTATTTGCGGACAACAAGAATAAATTTCTTATTGGTTGACTTTTTCTACCTGAAATTGAATTCTCTTCCATTGTTTCCTTTTTGAAAACCAAGTAAAATGTACTCAGAAAACAAAGAAAAGAGGTGTTTATTCATGAAAGAAATCCATCTGGGTCAAATCCTGGGGGAACACCGCCGGAAGCAGAAGGTAACCCAGGAAGAACTGGCCTGTTTTCTTGGTGTCTCTAAAGCGGCTGTTTCCAAATGGGAAACCGAAACCGCTTACCCGGATATCCTGATGCTTCCCAAACTGGCTTCTTTTTTCGATATTACCATAGATGAACTGCTGGGCTATGACCCTCTGCTTACCCCGGATGAAATCCGCCGGATTCACAACAGTCTGGCAAAGGAGTTCGCAGACCAGCCCTTCTCCAAAGTCCTGGAACATTGCCGGGAATATATAAGGAAATATAGCTCCTGCTGGCCCTTTCTTTTTCAGGCCGGTTCCCTTTTCATTAACCATATTTCTCTTTGCTCCTCTCCTGAAGAAACCCAGGCTTTAACCAGGGAAGCCATGGAGCTTTTCAGAAAAGTAAAGACCCAGGCCCAGGACCCGAACCTGTGCAATAATGCCCTGCAGATGGAAGCCTACTGCCTGCTGCTTTTGAACCGTCCCGAAGATGTTCTGGACCTTCTCTCCGAAATGCCCTCTGTTACTGGCCCTTTCGAGCCCCTTCTTTCTTCCGCCTGGCAGATGACTGGCAATATGAAAGAGGCAAAACGTGTTTTGCAGATTGGAATTTATAAAGATATGCTGTCTGTAATCAATCAGCTGCTCCCCTACATTCGCCTTTGCACAGATGATGCAGAGGCCCTGTTAGAAAGCTGCCGCCGCTTAAAAGGCTTTTGCTCCTTGTTTCATCTGGAAACCCTCCATCCGGGAGTTTTTCTTTCCTGTCTTCTCACCATGGCTCAGGAGCTTCTTATTATCGGAGAAAAGGACCAGTGTCTGGAGCTTCTGGATGAGTATACAGCACTGGCTGCCGGGGAAATTTATCCTTTAAAGCTCCATGGGGATGACTATTTCTCTTTCATTGACAGTTGGTTTGAAAAGACTTCTTCCTTAGGGGATTATCCCCCCAGAGATGAAGCTGTGATTCGCCGCAGTATTACCCAGGCTCTGACAGAGAATCCGGCTCTCAAAAGTCTGGAAAAGGAACCAAGATTTCTGGAAATGATTGAGAAATTAAAGAAAAAAGAACAGGAGGTACAGGGATATGGAAACAATTCTTCTAAATAATCTGACCAAAACTTATCCTGGAGGAAAGGAAGCCCTCCGGCATATGAGCCTTTCTCTGGGAGCTGGTGAAGTCTTCGGTTTCCTGGGGCCAAACGGCGCCGGAAAAACCACAACCGTAAAGCTTTTAATTGGGATTCTCACTCCTTCGGAAGGCTTCTGCCAGGTCCTGGGGACTGACCCGGCGAAAAATCCGGAAAAGACTCATGGCCTTGCAGGAGTAGTCACAGAGCATGCTCAGATGTACAATCATCTCACCGGACTGGACAATCTGCTTTTTTATGCTTCTGTTTTCAATATCCCCGCCCAGGAAGGAAAAAAACGGGCCCTGGCCCTTCTGGAACGGCTGGACCTAGCCCAAGCCGGAAATCAAAAGCTGGCCTCCTACTCTACAGGTATGCGGCAAAGACTTTCTCTGGCCCGTTCTTTAATCCACCGGCCTAAGGTCCTCTTTTTAGATGAGCCTACTTCCGGATTGGACCCGGAAAGCGCCCAGAATGTCAACAGTCTAATCCGGGATTTAGCCAGAGAAGAAGGGACTACGGTTTTCCTCTGCACCCACCAGCTTCGGTATGCCCAGGAGCTCTGCACACGATATGGACTCATTGAAAAAGGGAAGCTTTTAGCTCTGGGAACTCTGGAAGAACTCCGGGCCAGAGTGTGTCAGGGAGCTCTCCTGAAAATCCGGGTCTCCCATATGCCAAAATCCTGTCTTTCCCTGTATCCGTCTCTTCACAGCGCCAACGGATGGGATTATGAAATGCAGATTGCTTCTGAAGAAGAGATTCCGAAAATCCTCCGGCAGATTGTAGAAAATGGAGGAGAACTTTATTCCGCAGAGACCAAATTTCCCAGTCTGGAAGATATCTATTTTACCCTGACTGCAAAGGAGGAAAGAACATGAATCAGGCTATGCTTGCCATTATAAAAAAAGATTTTCGCAGTATCACCGCTAACCGGAGGCTCTTTGTATCCCTTTTAGTAGTACCCTTATGTCTGATAATCGTTATGCCCAGTATTTTTATGCTGACAGCCCACATGGCTCCCAATGATTCTGACCTCCAGGCCATGCTGAAGCTGATTCCTCAGTCCTCCTGGACCGGCAGCCCAGAACTGACCCTTATGGATTTAATCTTTAACTATATCCTCCCTGTGTTTTTCCTGATGATTCCCATTATGGCTTCCTCCATTATGGCCGCCAGCTCCTTTGTGGGTGAGAAGGAAAAGCATACCCTGGAAACCCTGCTCTATGCACCTTTGACCTTAAATCAGATATTCCGCTCTAAGGTTTTGGCTTCTTTTCTCCTGAGCATGCTGGTATCCCTGCTATCCTTTGTATCCATGATTCTTGTTGTAGAGACAGAGGCCTTCTTCCTGATGGGAGCTTTCCTTATTCCAAAAGTAAATTGGCTGATTATCCTCCTGCTCCTGTCTCCCGGAGTTTCTCTGATTGCAGTAACCTTAATTGTAAGAGTCTCCGCCAAAGCCCAAAGTATGGAAGAATCCCAGCAAAGCGCCGTTTTCCTGATTCTGCCCCTTGTTCTGCTTATTGCAGGACAATTTTCAGGAGTTATGCTTTTAAGCCCTCTGCTTCTTCTGGTAATAAGCCTGGTCTGCGGAGCCATTGCCTGGCTGCTTCTGAAAAAATCCATGAAGAGATTTTCTTATGAGCTGCTTTTGTAAATACCACATTGCTCTTGTACAGATTTTTCCTTTAGTATTTACTTAAAACTTCCGTCATATTTTCCTTATTTCTTTAATATGCTATAAAAAGAAATGCAGGAGGTGCAGCCATGAGTTCAAAAACAAAAATTGTCGTTTTACATATGAAAGAAGTCGTCTACACCGGAATTTTCGTAGCCCTCGCAATTGTACTGGCTGTTCTGCTCTTTTTGATGTTCGGGAAAAACAAAGATGCGGACACAGCAAGCGCCCAGGCAGTCTATCACGCCGGGGTCTACACCAGTCCCATTACCTTGAACGACAATACCTTTGATGTGGAAGTTACCGTGGACGAAAACCACATCAATTCCATCTCCCTGGTGAATCTCAGTGAGACCACCACCGCTATGTATCCTCTGATGGAGCCGGCCCTGGATGCCCTCTCTCAGCAGATATGCGATACCCAGTCCACAGAAAACATCACCTATTCCGAGGAAAACAAGTATACCTCCATGCTGCTGTTAGACGCTATCAATGACGCACTGGATAAAGCCAAAGCAGAGTAAACCGACTCTTGCTGCACAAAAATCCGGCACAGCCGGGGATTTCTCCCTGAAGCTTTGCCGGATTTTTTGAATCATCCTTTTCAAATTTTACAAATCAAAAACTGTCAGGCAGGGCCAAAGAAGATTCTGTGTCTGTTATTTCACAGGAAATACTGCGGCCGCCGTACTTAATTTTTAATTTAGGCTCTTCCTCACCGGTCCAGGTAACCAGTAATAAGGTGTTTCCTCCGCTGCCGCTGGCCTCCTGAACATTCAGCTGTATGGTATTGCCGAATATACTTACATAGTGTCCCAGAGAAATTTCAGGCATATCCGGAAGGCAGGGCATATAAATTAAATACTGTACCTGTGTCTGTCCTTCTTCCAGATTTGGGGTGGGATTGGCCGTCTGCGTCTCTATTTTATTCCCTTCCTGGTTCTCTAACTTCCCCTTATTCTGCTGCCCGTTATTCTGCTGCCCGTTATTCTGCTGCCCGGTTTCCTGTTCCGCCGAAAAGTCCTGTTCATAGGCAGTTTCATTCCGCAGCACATAGGCTTTCTGAAGGTCTTCCCCACAGTTCTCCAGCCATTGTTCAATCTGAGGGTCTTTCACTTCCTTCAGATATTCATCGGCAGATAGTGAAGTCGTTCCCAATCCCCCTGAAGAGGAGGTAAAGGCCATAAAAGAAAACAGGACAATTCCAATAAACAGCACCGGAATCAGAATAACAACAAGTAAGATTCGTCCCAGCATTTTATCCTTTTTCCTCACCGGGCTGGAAACACTTTCATCCTCTTTTGGCAGAGGTGTCCCGCAGCCGGGGCAGACCTTCCATTCCTTCTCCACAGGCCCAGAACAGTTGGGACAGAGAGCCTTTAATTTTTGTCCGCAGTTGGGGCAGGAAACATACTGCCGGGTAACCGTTTCCCCGCAGTTGGGGCATTCCAAATCCGAATAACTGCCCCGCACAAGAAGATAAATAATAAACCCTATAAGGGCCGGAGCTAAAACCGCAATCAACGTCCAAAGAACCGGACTCATCCCTCTTTTTTTTGCATCTTTGTAAACATAAACACCTATCAGCACCGGAATACTTATCAGTATCACCAGGTAAATCATGAGTACAACAGTCATTACAAGCATTTTCCATCAACCTCCTTTTCAAAAAGACTCCTGCTTTGCAGTATTCTCCGCCTGTTGCAGGTCACTTTAGCGACATAACTCCTCTCCAACCCAGTGCGCTCCTGCCCCTCCTAAGTCTGTAGGTCAGTACAAGCAGGCCTGCCCTCTGCACTTCCCCAGTCCGGGGTTTTCAGTGTAAAGGCAATAACTATCACCAGGCTTCCAGCTATGGAAACACATACATACAGCAGACAGACTGTGGAGAATAGAGGGTTCGTCTCATATAGCGGAAGCGCTATCAGCAGGATAGAAATCATGATAAAAAAACTGCCGATAACAAGAAGGATTGCGGCCTTCTTCGCTCTCCGCCTTTCCAGCTCCTGCCGCAGCATTTGTTCATTGACAGCAGGAGGAATCTTGTCTTCAAAATGGTATATCTGTCTCATTACTTAAGGCCTCCTTTAACAGTTTCCGGGCTTTATTCAGCCGGGATTTTACCGTTCCCACAGGAATCCCCAGAATCCCGGCAGCAGACCCTATATCCATGTCCTGAAAATAAAAAAGTATCACCGTAATTCTCAGCTTCTCCGGCAGACGGTCAATAGCCCTGTATAGGACTGAATAATCCTCTTTCTCCTCCTGGCTGGCAGGAAATCCGGCAAACACAGCCTCCTTTTCTTCTGTGCTGGCAAAACCGTCAAAAACCGGGGACCTTATCCTGCGCCTCAGCGTGTTCCGGTAAGTATTCACACAAATTTTCGTAAGCCAGGGCTCAAAAGCCTTTGTGTTATCATACTTTTCTATATTTTTTACAACCTTCAGCCAGGTCTCCTGATATAAATCCTCTGCATCAAAAACGGAAGCGCAAAGAGTCAGGCAAAGCCCATACAGCCGTCTTCCATATTGTTGTATATACTGGTCAATCAATCTTTGCGCCTCCTTTCATATACAGATACAATCCGCAGGAGAAAAAGGTTCATTTTTGAAGTGTATTTTTCTTAAAAATTATAGCATATCCTTGTCCAGAAAGGGGCCCTTGGCTCACAAAACAGCCTTATGTAAATCCTTTTACAGTCCAAAACGGCCCGAAGCGGTATAAATAACCCCTGATTTCTCCAAAAACTGCTGGAAGTATCCTATTTCAATCCTGTATAATAAAAATGTCACGTTTGGGGATTTCATAAAATTATTTAGAGTGCCTGTTCCTAGTGTACTGGCACGTTCATTTTCAGCATAATGACGTAGAATGAATTTTCATTCTGCAAGGCGGAGGAATGAGGCGTAGCGGTGGCTACGTCGATTG
>CABSEJ010000063.1 GCA_902476765.1 uncultured Blautia sp. | reverse complement strand
CAATCGACGTAGCCACCGCTACGCCTCATTCCTCCGCCTTGCAGAATGAAAATTCATTCTACGTCATTATGCTGAAAATGAACGTGCCAGTACACTAAAGGATACAAGCCAATAACATAATATACAAGAATTATGAAACCCTGTCCGCCTTCAGGAAAAAGCAAAATCCCACAAAAAACATAAGTGACAGAGCCCCTACTCCTAAATTCACACTTCCTGTCAACTGGCTCACCAGGGAAACCAACATAGTGCCGGCAAAAGCAGCTCCTTTTCCGCAAATATCATAGATTCCGAAATATTCTCCCGACTTTTCCGGCGGAATAATTTTTGCATAATAGGAACGGGACATAGACTGTATTGCCCCTTGAAAAATTCCCACGCACACAGCCAAAATCCAGAATTGATACTGATGTTTCAGCCCGATTCCATAAAGTGCAATGAAAAAATAAGCACCGATACATACTAAGATAAGTTTAGAGGCAGCCGCCCTTTGGGACAGCTTTCCGAAAATCAGCGCTGCAGGAAAGGCTACTATCTGAGTCAGAAGCAGGGCCAAAAGCAGTCCTGTAGTATCCAGCCCCAGTGCTGTTCCATAAGCCGTAGCCATATCTATAATAGTATATACACCGTCAATATAAAAGAAAAAGGCCAAAAGGAAAAATAATATCTTTTTATTTTTTCCCAGCTCCGAAAAGATTTTCCCCAGACGTTTGGCAGATTCCCCCACCGGATGATTTTCCAGTTTCTGATAGTGTTTCTGCTCATAAGCTTTTAAAAGAGGCAGGGATAAAAGCACCCACCATACCGCAACCAAAAGAAAAGCAATTCCCATAGCTGTCTTCATGGTGAGGCCTAGTTTATCGTAAAATAATACCAGCAGAAGGCTTAAAATAAAGGGAATACAGCTTCCGATGTAACCCCAGGCATATCCTCTGGCAGAAACCTCATCCATTCTCTCTTCCTCTGTAATATCCGTAAGCATAGAATCGTACACCACGAGGCTCAAAGAATAGGCTGATTTAGCAATAACAAAGAGAACCAGGAACCAAATCCAGGAAGCAGTAAATCCCAGAAATACGCATCCCACGGCCCCCACCAAAAGAGAGGCCATGAAAATCCTTTTCTTCCAACCGCTCAAATCGGACAAAGTTCCTAAAGTGGGACCTAAAACAGCTACCAAAATCGTAGCAATAGAGGTTGCATAGCCCCAATAAGCCAGGTAATCCACATCCGAAACCCCTGCCTGTCCTGCCAAATAGTTAAAATAAATGGGCATAATAGTGGATACCAGAAGGGTAAAAGCGGAATTTCCCACATCGTAAAGCACCCACTTTTTCTCTAATCCATTCATCTTAAACTTCATATTTCAATTCCTCCTCCCAAGAATATACCGGGATAGTCTTCCAATCCGGTCCAGGCCCAAAAGTCTGGTCAAATCTTTTATCCATCTCCGCTTTATGGCTCAAAACCTCCAGATAGTTTTCCGTCAGTTCCACACAAAGGCCTATGGCCTTATCCATAAGCTTTTCCAGCCGCAGACAGCTGTCCTTACATTTAGGATTGGGTTTTTTACGGATAACTAAACCATGGAGCTCTTTATAATTTCCTGAGATTGCCATAACTCCGTATATCAGCCACCTTTTCCAGACATGTGGTGCCATCAGCAAGTCATTGTACCTCACCAGGGATTCCAGTGACTCCTTAATCTGGCCAGCCTCAAGCTCCGGGAAAAATGGCTCCATAACCATCCCATTATATAAACTGGGAACAATATGTCCTGTAAGCCGATGTCGCACCGGGTCGAAGCCATTTTTTTCCAAAAGACTCCTTTCCAGTTCTGCCTCAATTTCCGTGTGGCTCACACCGGATAAACGGATTTTATTTTCAATATAGCCATGGCAGGTAGTATCTAAAGAAAAGTGGCACAGAAATCCAAGCACATAGGCAAGCATATCTTCTCCCACATGCTTTCTTTTCGGCAAAAACTCTCCCTTATCGTCCAAAAATCTGCCTATAATCCGGGCTGCCGGTTCAAAGAAATCTCTCCCCGGCTTATCGTGCATATTGGATCCCAGGCGCTTTACCGGATTCTTGCCAAGAGGTTTATAATAAAAGAAAATATCCGGCCCGTGCAAACCTATGAAAAATAATTCCCTATGTTCTTTTATGATTTTTTTAATGTCTGAGGGAAGCTTCTGATAAACATTTTTTCCAAATACAAAGTGGGCATACATTGAAGGCATACATTTTTCTCCTTTTTCATAATATATCGGATTCATCATACCACGTTTCGGTATATTTTCCATTATACAAGTTTTAAAACTGTGTAAAGTCCATACCTGCATCAGTCTGCATGTTCTCTTACTGTTTCAGATAATCTAAAATCCGCTTTGCCAGACTCCCCTGGAGAAAGGCCAGAGGCTCAAAATCCAGATATCTGGAGACCCCGCTGTCGAATTTCAATTGTATTATACAAGGAAATTCATCATCCGCCTCATAATAGCATATCCAGGCAGAAATCTTGGGAAAGATTGGGTATGTCCAGCTGTGCTGTCCCTCTTTTCTATCAGGCTCTGGCAGGGCTCCCAGCCATTCCATGGCTTTCTGAAATTCCCGAAGTTTCCCCTCATAAGCTTTCTCCAGAGGATTTAGCTGCCAAGACAACCCATTTCCATTTCCCCACATGCCTTTTCCTTGTATAAATTGCTGTGCAAAAAGATAATCCGGCTTTGGAGCTCCTTGCCCGGTGGAAGTAAGGTAGTACACCAGGAGGCTTCTTTCCACATATCGGTCCGGCTGTTTATCTTCAAAGCTCTCTGCAGATTTTTCTGTACATTCTTTGTTAAAGTCTTCTACACCCTTGTCTATAAACTCCACACCGTTTTGGCTCACCTGATATTTCCTTTTTAAAAAATCAATTTCCAGAACTCCGTTCACAGGCAGTGGATAACCTAATCTCTGAGCTGCCTCCTGTAAATTACAGCCTTTGAGTCTTGGAACTACCAGCCGATAAGTTTTTTCATAACCCTTATCCATATTCTTTTCTCCTGATTTCATTTCATGATATTTTATCCTCTCTGGCAAAAGGTATCTGCCCTTATTCAGAATCTTTGCTTATGACTTTTTTCGTAATCACAAGAGCCAAAATAAATACAATAATAACTGCTCCCAAACTAATCAGCAAAATATTTCTTATGGTATTATCCTTCTCAATATGCATAATGTTATCTGCCGTCTGTTCAAATGATTTTCCTATAAACTCACCGATACTGTAGTCCAGATTATCGTAATTTCCATCAAAATAGCTCCAGAATATGGTTTCAGCCTCATTATCCATAATAGAATAAGCAGC
The DNA here is from genome assembly GCA_902476765.1 of uncultured Blautia sp. GTDB lineage: Bacteria > Bacillota > Clostridia > Lachnospirales > Lachnospiraceae > Blautia. Next base: position 13,183 of record CABSEJ010000063.1, on the reverse strand, counting down.
CGAGCCATAGTACAAATAAAAGGTTCCGTCTAAATCCTGAGAATCGTTTTCGCAGGCAAAATAGGCCAGTATCATGTGTCCGTTGTCCGTAAAGGTATCCTTATAAACCTGGGCAAGATATTGTTCTGCAGCATCCTCATTCCATATATCCCCATTCCAAAATGTACCATCATAATCCAGAAACAGCACATACGGCTGTATTCCTGTTTTAGAATAGAAATATTTAAGTCCGTCCGTCAAATCCTTTGTGCGGCCAATATAATGGGTTTCGTCCAGATACCAGTCTTTAAATGTCTTTGTCCCTGTAATAGCTTCCCTTTGGGTAGGCGACTGGGTAACCTGAGGCTCTTTTCCTCCGAAAATACCCTCGTTACTCTGAAAAGAAGTAATAAGAAGTACGACGATTATCAAAATCACTACTGCTATGTAGCTGAAGCAGCTTCCTCCTCTTCTATATCCGCCTCCCCTTCTGTATCCCCAATATCTTCTGGGCGGTCTTGGTGGTCTTGGAGGTCTTGGCGGCGGAAAAGGTCCTCTTCCCGGGCCTCCCATCCAACCACCTCCCATACCTCCGGGGCGGCCGCCTCCCGGTCTGTTTCCTCCTGGTCTGCCTCCTCCTGAGCGTCCTCCAAATGAATGTCCTCCTGTATGACCCCCTCCGCCGTGGGAGGCACCTCCGCTTCCTCTGCCCATAATTATTCCCCTTTCTGCTGTGCTATATGTTTCAATATAGCTTATAGTACCATATCCTCAAGATAATGTCATTAAGCACTATAAACTAAGAGCTGCCCCAAACGTCATGAAATCATATTTCATTTTGATATAAAGTGAAAGAGGATATAACACACATTGGTTACATCCTCCTTTGTTTTAGCTTATCTATGGCTATGTATATGCGCAGATTACCTCTCTTCCCAGAAGCTCTCTCCGTCTCAATAATCTGATGAAATCGTACGGCAATCTTCGATAAATACTTTCAGGCTTTTAATCTCATAGGGTCTGAATGTTAATGTCACTGTATTCTTTTCTATTTCCAGAACCATTTCATTTTCTTCCAGCAGATTGCATGTATAAGCCTTGTATATCTGGGGGCCGAAACCCACGTTGACCTCCGTTGTTCGGTGAAAGGCCTCATACATTCTCACAATAACCGCATCTTCTTTCTCCGCCTTTTTTACCGACTCAATGATAACATTTTCCCGGCTCGTACTCACAAAAGAATATTCTTCAGCTAAGTATCCAGAACTGTTTACCTTTGTAATTGCCTTCATGGGATTATTAAATGCATACGCCCTTTGAATCGTATGTGCTTCCCGCCATCCTTCTGCATGAGGCACAATAGAATAAGAAAATTCATGCTGCTCCTTATCTGCATCCGGATTTGGATAACATGCGGATTTCAACATAGTAAGTCCTATAACACCATTATGAATATCACATCCATATTTACAATCATTTAGCACACTAACTCCGTATCCATCCTCTGAAATATCAATCCACTTATGTGCACATACCTCAAATTTTGCCTGTTCCCATGAAGTATTATAATGTGTCGGGCGCTGTACATTTCCATATTGAATTTCATACGTCGCCTGCTCAGCATGAATATCCACCGGAAAATATGCTCTCAGCAAAATATTTTTTTCTTTCCAGTCAATCCGATTGATAATATCAATCCTTGTGCCTTTAGCATAAAAAATCACATCCTGTTCAATGGTAGAATCCAGATACCTTCTCTTTATTCTCAATACAGCCCGTAGTTCTCCGCATTCCACAAGTTTTATTTGTGCGGCTTCCTCAAGCTTCCATTTCTTTAGCGTATAGTAATTGTTAATATCCCACGCATCATAATTGTGCGGACGGTCTTCATAAGTAATCAATTCATTGCCGTACTGTCCCTGCTTTAGAATTTCCCTATGATTTTTTTTATCATAAATGGATACAAATTGTCCCTTCTCATTCCAAATTACTTTTAAATCTTCGGTCTCCAGCCCTTGCTTAAGCATCCAAAATGCCTGCTTTTTTCTTCTTCTTCGTTCTCTTAAAACCAGAGTCTTATATCCTTGACCTGGAACTTTCTCCGCCCAAAAAAGGGCATGCCCGTCCCATGTTTTCTGTAATGGATATTCCTTTTTGCCATCCCAGACAGCCGGCTCCTTAAGTCCAGGCCAAGAAATTCTGACATAATCATTCCCCTCAAAGCCATTATAATTAAAAACAACAAGACTTCCTTTTTCAGCACTAATCCAGGACGCTATAGCCCTCTGCCCCGCTTCCTTCAGACGATTCCCCAAATCCTGCAGCTGTTCATATTCTTTTTTAGAATCTTCATATACTTCTCGAATAGATGAACCGGGAAGAATGTCATGAAACTGGTTTCGAAGCAAAATCTCCCACAATGCTCTCAGCTCCTGTCGAGGATACTCTATGCGTCCAGCCCATTCTCCCAGAATCCGGATGAATTCTGTATTTTGGAGCAAAAATTCCGAACTTCTGTTATATTTCTTGTTTCTTGCCATAGAAGTATAAGTTCCTCGATGGTATTCCAGATACAGCTCACCCACCCATCGGGGAAGTTCAGCCTTAGCTTTTGTCTCCTTATCCAGGTTTTCAAAAAATTCTCCCGCAGTACATGGCTTTACTGTGGGACAACCCGGTATTCCTCTGGATAGCCTGCGCTGGTTTTCCAGCATATCTCTTGTTGTCCCTCCCCCTCCATCGCCATAACCATAGCACATCAATGCACTTTTATTCAATTTTTTCTGGCTATAGCGCTTCCATGTCCCCATTACCTGAGAAGGGTTCAGATATCCGTTATATGTCGTAAAATGTTTCGGTCGCTTTTTTCCTTCCACTATCAGAGAGGGATAGTAATCTCTCGTTGAAACGAAATGTGTGAGAATTTCCGTTCCGTCAATACCTTGCCACAAAAAAGTATCATATGGCATCTTATTAGTCTCATTCCAACTTATTTTCGTTGTCATAAAATACTGTATCCCACACTGTTTCATTATCTGCGGCAGAGCCGCCGAATAGCCAAATACATCCGGAAGCCATAAAATTTTGCTGTCCTTTTGGAATTCTTCCTTAAAAAATTGTTTTCCTACAAGCAGTTGACGTACTAATGATTCCCCTGAAGCCAGATTGCAGTCTGCCTCTAAAAACATACCTCCCTCTGCCTCCCAGCGTCCTTCTCGGATACGCTTTTGAATATCTTCGTAAAGTTGTGGTGCATGCTCTTTCACATAAATATAAAGCTGCGGCTGGCTGGACATAAAGATATATTCAGGATACTGCCGCATAAGTTCCAGAACTGTAGCAAAACTTCTCACTGCTTTGTCCTGAGTAACCGTCAGCGTCCACATCCATGCCACATCAATATGAGTATGTCCCACAGCATAAATTGTTTCCGCCGAATTGCCACATTGCTTTTCATAAAATGTTTCGGTTATGTATTTCTGCGCTCTTTTCAGGCTTTCGTAAAACAGCTCAGAATACTCTTTTCTAAAATCCACCAGATTCAGAGAATCCGTAATTGCCTCTGAAATCGTAATAGCTTCCCTGGATTCTCTATCTAACAGCTCCATTACCTGAAAAGGCACTTTCACATCATAATAATACTTTTCAATTTCACGGTGGAGAATTTTCATCTCCAAATTCATCTGCAGACGAAAATTCTGCACTCCCGTAAAGGCAAAAAGTTCTATAGAAAAACTTTCTCCCGTTTTTGCATATTCTGTCAGAAGAATTTCCCTATGATTTACATCTAATCCTTGTCGGGGCTGTCCATCAACAAAAGCCAAAAATTGCGGATTTGTGGCATCCCATTTTCCTTCCTGTCCTGTTCTAAGCTCCAAAACCACCGTCTTGCCCTCATACGAGCAGGGAATTTGAACCCGAACACGAAACCAGTAATATTCGTTGTCGCCTCCCCAAATTCCGTTTTCCGGCATTAGCTCCCATGCAGCAGCTTCAATTTCTCTGCATTTTGGGGCCCTATCATTCACCTTTGCCATTTCTATCCCTTGGATAGAAATTTCGTCTGAATACACCATTTTCTGCAGACAGGAGATTAACTTACTATTTCTTTCTTCTATAAAATGCATCTCTTTATCTTTGTCCTCCGAAAACATCTCACTGCTCAAGGATAAATATGCATTCTCCTTGTACATGCTTTTGTTCCAATTTTCTTCCATATCCATGCAGCTTCACTGTTATTTCCCCAGCCAAGTCACCTGTTTTTACGCATACCTGCTTCCGGTCAAATAAAGCTTCCACCCGATGCTCCCTGCCGTCATAATACAAACTCTCTGTTTTGCCCATCTCTTTTTTATAAACATTTACCGTCAGTACTTTTTCTGTCTCAGCTTCCACATATGGTGTAACCTGACCTGTAATCACAATGCTGCCACCTTTTATATAAAGAGGCATGTCCTCTAAAGGCATCTCAACCCAAGCATATTTGCCGCCTTCTATCGCATCCTCTGTAAGATAATGGTACCAGGTTCCCTCTGGATAGTATATTTCCCTCTTGCCTCCCTCATTCAGTATGGGAGCAACCAAAAATGCATCCCCAAACATCCATTGGTCCTCAATATTCAGACAGTTTCTGTCCTTAGGATTTGCCAAATATAAATGCTCCATCAAAGGTAATCCCTGTTTCCCTCTCTCATATGCCATAGAATAGATATACGGAATCAGCCGGTAACGTATTTTGTCAAATTTTCTGAATATCTTTTCTGCCCTTTCCCCAAAGGTCCAAGGTTCTCTTGGATTATTAGCTCCATGACATCTTGTATGGGAGCAAAACATCCCTGCCTGCATCCATCGGATATAGACTTCTTCTGTGGGCCTGCCCAGAAAGCCTCCTATGTCATGGCTCCAGTAAGTAAAACCTGACATGCCCATTGAAAGTCCGCTGCGAATGCTGAACCTGAGTCCATCAAAATCGGTAAACGGGTCCCCAGCCCAGTGTATGGGATATTTCTGTCCTCCGGCATAGGTAGACCTTCCCCATAAAATCGGTTCCATACCGGCCTCCTGTGCCGCTTCATAAGCAGCCCGTGAGTATAGATAAGGATAAATATTCCTGATTTCTGTTCCATTATATCCATAATAATTACCCTCTATAGGAGTACCCTCACCCATATCTGTTTTAATTACTTTTACACCCATTCGGTGAAGTTGGATAAGCCGTTCTTTATACCAGCGGCAACATTTTGGATTTGATAAATCAATCACCGGATTTGAGCGTGCATCTTCCCCATAAATGTTTTTCGGAATCCATCTCTTCTCCGATAATTCACTGTGCATTTGAGGAAGATATTCTGATGTCACATAGGGCTTCTGCCAGAGACTTACTTTAATTCCCATGGATTTTAACTTTTGAATCATTTCTTCTGCATGAGGGAAATTATGTGTCCCAAATTTCCAATCACAGGCCCATGGAATTTCAAACCAATCTGTATCAATATTGATTACATCACAGGGCAGGTCTCTATTTCGCATCTCCTCCGCTACTTTAAGTACTTCATCTTCTGTTTTATAGGAACATCTGCTCATCCAAAGCCCAAATGACCACTTTGGTACCAGTGGACTTTTACCGGTAATATCTGTATAGCTGCGCAGTATGTCTCTGGGGCTTTCTCCATATATATAAAATATATCCAATATATCCTCTCCGTATATATGGCAGCTTGTAGTCCTATTTGAACGGTTTCCCATAAAAAATTTACTTCTGTAGTGGGTATTTACATACATCCCATATCCTTTGGAACTGAAGTAGAAAGGAAGAGATACATAAGTTCTAGGAGAGCCCACGGACAGCGGGTCTGTAATAAATACATCTACCTCCTGCATTTTTTTATTTACCGGAGAATACTGTTCGCCAAAACCAAAGAAGTTCTCATCTGATTCCATTCTGCTTGTACATACCGCAATTTTCTCACCTGTTTCCGGGTTCTCTGCAAATCCAAAAGGAAAACTCTCATGGGTAAATCGTAAAACTCTATCGTCATTCTCCTGACGATAAGCTAGTCTGCCTGTTCTGTCATAAATGGCAAATTCAAATTCCTCCAGGTTTACTACTCCGCTGCACATCTTCGTATGGATATATATCTTCCCGCCCTTTTGTTCTACTTGAAATATTTCCTTTTTGAGTGGAGGCACACCCTCTAACATTACTGTCGAATGCTTAATTTCCTGCTCCCCCTCTTTTGCCATTAGACGAAAAATCCCATGCTCATAAACTTGTAATCGCATACATGCCTTAAAATGCTCTTCCTCGTGTTTCTCATCAATTATGGGGCGAAGCTCGCCATCGCTGTCAATCTGAGTATTATAAATGCAGTCTCCTTCTATCCGGAAGAAAATCCCCTGCTCATCCTGTTTCCAGTCTGTGACCCGTGCAAATTTTTTGATTTTTAAATTGTAATCCTTTCCCTTGCGGAAATTATCCTGTGTATATTCATAGTACATACGAATTCGGTCTCTTTTAGGTTCCCGATAATATACCCTTTTATCCTGTCCCTGTACTCGTACCTGTATATTTTCTTCCATAATCCTATCCTTTCACGCTGCCTGCCGTCAGGCCCTTTACAATATTCTTCTGCATAATAAGATAAAAAATAACCAGTGGAATTCCGGTCAGAATAACTGCCGGAAGCTGCAAATCATAATTGCTGCTATATTGCCCGATAAAACTATAGGCAAAGAGCGGAAGCGTTTTCACCTCCTCTTTCGTTAAAATAAGAAGGGGAAGCAGAAAGGAATTCCAGAAGGTTAATATATTCAGCACAATAACAGTAGAAGTAATCGGCTTCAGCAATGGAAATATAATATTTACAAACAATCGGATTTCTCCACAGCCGTCAATTCTCGCCGCCTCATCCAACTGCACCGGAATCGTTTTTATAAAACCATGGTACAGAAATATAGAAAATGCCGTCTTTGTACACGCTTCAATAAGTCCCAGGGACAACAAATTGTTCAGCATATTCCAGTTCTTCAGCAGCTGCACCAGCGGCAGCATGATAACTTCAAAGGGCAGAAGCATAGAAATCGTAAAGTAGAAAAACAATATTTGGCTGAGCTTTGTCTTTGTTCTTGACAATTTATAAGATGCAAGCGCACTTACCGTCACAACCACTGCAAGGCCAAAAGCTGTGGAAATTACTGTATTGACAAAATACCGGATAAAATCTGCCTGTTTCCAGACATTGATAAAGTTTTCAAAGGTGGGATGAAGCGGAAATTTAATAGGGTCTGCAAATATATCACCGTAAGTCTTAAAAGCATTTATTACAATCAAATAAATAGGTGCCGCAAACAAAACTGCAAGCAAAATCGTTACCAGCAGAACCAATCTACCTTTCTTTTTCATCAACCTTCCACCTCCTTTCGCTTCAACACAGCCAGCTGAATACTTGTTACCACTGCTACCAAGGCAAAAAGAATGATAGCCTGAGCGGTCGCCTGTCCGAAATTATTTTTCTGATATGCCGTATTATAGCTGAGCAAAGCCAAAGTTTCCGTTGAACGATAGGGACCGCCGCCAGTCATAAGAAACACAATCTCAAACTGTTTCAACCCGTTCATAGTAATCAGAAATAACCCCACGATAATGGACGGCCAAATCAGTGGCACCTTTATGCGGAACAGCATCTGGACGGGATTTACCCCGTCCAATTTTGCTGATTCAATTACATTGGTGTCCACGGTGCTCAGGCCTGCCAGGTACACCACTGTCAGATACCCGGTTCCCAACCAGAAAGACACGATAATTGTAGACCAAAAAGCGGTCTGAGACTGGCTGAACCAGCTTACATTCAAAAAGCTCAGTCCTGTACCCTCTCCTATTGCCGGAAGTACCTTTGTAAAAATAAATCCCCAGATAAACGCCACAATTACACCTGATAAGACATTAGGTATAAAGAATACACCCCTTAGAAAACCTTGAAATCGCTTAACACTGTCCAGGAGACTGGCAATAAGCAGAGCTCCAAGATTTTGCGTAATAACTGTCAAAACAGTAAATTTCACCGTAAACCACAGCGCATCCAAAAAATGCTTGTCTGTAAATAGCTTTTTATAGTTTTCCATACCCACATACAGCTTCTCAGGACTGATACCGTCCCAGTCATAAAAGGAATAGTGAACTCCGCTGATAAACGGGTATACCACAAAAATGCTAAACAACACCAGTGCCGGCAAAACAAAAACCATTAACCAGAAGTTTTCCCTTTTACCTATAATTCTTTTTTTCATAACTTACTCCCAATTTTTCTGCATTGCCTGTGTTATTCAAATGCCTTCCAGGCTTCACTCATTTCTTGGATGGCTTCCTCTTTTGTAATGTCACCCAATAAAAATTTATCCATTGCTGGCATAAGTTCTGTTTCCACACCCTGTGGGAACAAATTGCTGGCCCATGCGGAAGTTTTCCCTTCGTCAATATATTTCTGTGCATCCTCCATGGCCAGAGAATCCTTCGGCATTACTCCCTCAATAGCAGAGAGAGATTTAACATCGTTAGACAGCCATTCCCTTGCTTCCTCTGAGGTGACCATCCACTCTACAAATTTTAATGCTTCCTCAAGATTCTTAGAGTCTTTGCTCACATGGATACCAGCAGATGCGCAGGTATAAAGTTTTGCGTCTTTCGGGTCTTCACTAAGCGGATATGGCATAATGCCAATATTGCAGTCGGGATTTGCTTTCTGTGCATTTAACACAATCTGGTCGCCGCAGACCATCATCGCAGCCTCTCCTGTGCCAAGTTTTGCGCCTGCAGTAGCAAAATCGTCATTAAACGGATTTGGCTGCAAATACTGTCCTATCAAAGCCGCTCCGTCAAAAATTTTTCCTATAAATTCGAAATCCTTTAACTCTTTTTCTTTATTCTCCAGCTGTGAGATGTTTTGCTCGTAATTCTCATCCACACCATAAGTAAAACCGAAGAGCTGTTTTTTTACATAATCCGTCTTATATCCCATGGCAAAAGGTATATGCCCGGCATCCTGTATTTTTTTACAGATTTCTTCCAGTTCCGACAGTGTTTCCGGTGCTTTTGTGATTCCTGCTTCGTCAAATACTTCTTCATTATACAGAATTCCCCATGCCTGACTGATAAACGGAACAGCAAGCTGTCTTCCATCCGATGCCCGAAACTCTGCTCCGATTTCCACACTGTCTAAAAATTCCTCATCACTCAAATCATAGCTTACAGATTCGTACTGCTGGTTCTTCATATAAGGACCGCTGATAAAAATATCCGGAACCTCTCCCGACGCAACTCTTGTCTGCAAAATTTTATCGTAATCAGAGCCAATACATTCCACCTTTAACTCTACATCAGGATTTGCCTCAGCATACAACTCAACCATTTTATCAAACTGACTCTGATACTGCTCCAGGTAATGAAAAAATGTAACTTCTGTCTTTTCTTTTCCTGTATTTTCTTGCACTGTCTCTTCACCACATCCTGCCAATAATCCTCCAGCTATAACCGCTGCCATCGTCCATGCCGCCATCTTCCTTTTTCTCATAACATTAAAAACCTCCTCTATTTTTTTGATTTAGTATAGATATATAATACTGACTCTTATTTTCCTTTTGAATAATCATTTTTGACCATCATTTGTATTTTTTTGACCTGCCAATCCGTTTTTTTGCATATATTAACATAAAAAAAGGCTATTCTGCTGTATCTTTTCATCAGAATAACCTTTTTTCATTTACTTTTTCTGTATTCCTGAGGACTAACTCCGTATTTTTTCTTGAACTGTCGGCTAAAATAACTGGTATTCTCAAAACCGGTACGTTCTGCAACTTCTGCTATGCTGCTGTAAGACGTTTCTAGCATTTCTTTTGCTTTTTCCAAACGCAGTGAATTCAAATATTCAATATAATTAATACCCAAATTCTTTACAAACATTCTACTCACAGTAGAGGGATTAAAGAAAAATCGGTCTGCCACATCCGAAAGACTGATTTTTCTATAATAATTTTCTTGAATATATATAAGGATTTCTCTAAGCTTTTCGGGAATCTCCATCTGTTCCCTCCCAAGTAGTTCCCATATCTCCTCCATAAAGTCTTGCATCCACTGTCTGCTAAAACCTTCTGTAAACATTTGCCGACCAGAATATAATGCTTCCATTCTGCGTGCCGTCATCTTCTGGTACTGAATCCCCTTATCTCCCAGACGTTTCCCTGTTTCATACAGAAGACTTGAAATAAATATTTTTCGTTCATAAATAGTACCAAATTCTGTCCATTCCTTCCCATTGAACAACTGCTCTAAAATATTATTAAAGCCTTCTCTATTACGATTCTTCGCACAGGAGATGAGTTCTGCCGCCCACCATCCAGTTTCCAGCTTTCGTTCCCGCAGTGGCTGCACTTCACCTAACTCAGCAACCCTGTGCGTTTCCGTCAACACTGTATAGTTCAGACATTCGCATAACTTCATATAAACCTTGCGCATTTCTTCCCCGTCTCTTATGCAGTAAATCGTATATGCCTGTATCTTGTACCTCTGAGCCAACTTTTTCACCAAACTCTTTAATGCCGCCTGAACCTTATAGCTCGCTTCCCGACGTCCCTCAAAGAAAAAAGCATAGGGGCAAATCTCTTCTTTTCGTTCACATGGCACTACTTCACCCATTTGGTACTCTGTCTGGCACATAAGAAAATATTGAAATAACTCTACGGAGCCATTATAATTTTTCTTCAGAATTTCTTCAAAATCTTCTATAAATATACCAAAAACTACCCCATCTCTTTTATTTTTTATCTTTTCATTTACCGTTTCATTATCTTCTACTCTTCTCCCGGTAGCCTTCTCAATTGCTTCTCGCAGCTGCTTCTCGTCAATAGGCTTTTGAATATAGTCTATCACATACTTTTTCATTACGGCAGCTTTCGTATATTTAAAATCCGTATAGCCACTAACAATGATTACCTTAAATGGATGGCGTTTTTCATCAACAAGATTCAATAAATCGGCTCCATCCATCACTGGCATATTCATGTCAAGAAAAACGACGTCCGGCAATAGCTCTTCTATCATCTGGAATCCTTCCATTCCGTTTTTTGCTTCATAGACCTCGTCTCCTTCATTGGCTCCAAGATTTCCCAGAATTTTTATACTCTCTCTTGTGCTAATCTCATCATCAATAATCAGAAACTTCATCGCAGCCTCCCAGTATAGTTATTCTTACACAAAACCACTGGCCTTGTTCTATACGAATAGATGAACGTGGATACTTCTCTTTCAAACGATAATTCACACTCAACAATCCTGTATGCTCTGACGCCGGGTCATATTCGCCACTTTCCATTCTGTAGTTCATATCCTCTACCGCATTCTTTTCCATTCCCTTTCCATTATCACTCACCTCTATATAAATTCGCCCTTTTTCCCTGTACACAGAAAGTCTTATCCGAAACTCCCCTGCCTTTCCTTTAAATCCATGTACAAAGCAATTCTCAACCAGTGGCTGTAGAATCATTTTAGGAATCATACAATCCGGCATCTTTTCAGGAAGCTCAGTCTGTAGCTCCAACTCGTCCACATATCGAAACTTCTGGATATTCAGATATTCTAAAGCATTTTCCAACTCTGTTTCCAGAGAAACTTCTCCTTGCTGCCAATTCAGACTATAGCGAAGAATTTTCCCCAAAGATATAAGCATTGCATTTATTTCAAAGGCTTTGCGTTTTAATGCCATAAGCTGCAATGTCTGTAAAGCATTGTACAGAAAATGAGGATTTATCTGAACTGTGAGCATCATTAAATATGCCTTTTTTTCCTTATAACGTGCCTCACTTTTTTCTTCAATTAACTGATTAATCTCCCGCATCATTCCGGAAAATTCCTCTGCCAGTTCTTCCATCTCCTGAATCTCCGGCTGAACCTTAGGTACAATATTTTCCCTAGAATTTCTAAAATGTACGATGGACTGGGTAAATCTCTTAATCGGTTTTCTAACGAGTCCTGAAAGTATCAGCGCCAGCACTGCGATAATTATAAACACCAAAAGGAATACCACAACCAGTCCATTTCGATACGGAGCTAATTCGTCCATAACTCCTTGAAGAGAAATACACTTTACCACATCGTACGGAAACTCTTCCATACTCTGTTTAATAATTACATAAGGCTTTTTTTCATTTTGATATGAAACGCCCTGTGCAGAATCTCGAATGGCCATCATAAGTTCTTCTGAAAACTCTTCCTTGTTCTCTTCATATAGGAGCTGTCCTTTATCATCAAAGACAAAGTTTCCGGTTGTTCCATCCTTTTCTGGTAACGAAAACAAAGGGTCAAATATACCCTGATTATATATTATCTCCATATGGGCCAAAGGTTTGTAATCCAAATCTAGTATATTTTGATGCAATATGGTTTCAAACTCATGACTTTCCTTATTCTTAATGGTATTTATCCGATACTGTATCTCCTCCGATTCTATCTCATTGACAAAATAATTTGCAAGCTCCGTCTTGTCCTGTATTCTATAAAACCGGTTACTTTCATTCCTTTTTCGATAGATAATAAGATTTAATTTTTCCACATAAAAGGCAAGAGATTCAATATCGTCACTGCTATAAAAAATTGTACTGATTTTACTATTCAGCAGTTTCTGTTCTTCCTCGCTAATTTCCTTTCCCTTTTTTAGGATTTCCATAATCTTTTCATCGTTATAAATTAAAAGAGATTGGCTTTTTATATCATCAAAAATACTATCGCACAGACGTGACATATACAATATGTTTTCTTTATATGTCTCAATTTGCCTCTGCAGCATCTGGTCACTAGTCTTCTTCCATATTATCCCCATAACTGCAATCAAAGGTATCACTACAAAAATGGCAACGCTAAAAAATATCCTACTTCTTAAACTCCTCCCCAGTTTTTTCCACATAGAAAGGCTCCTTTATGTTTTATTTTGATTTTTTTATTATACATAGTCTGCACTGATACAGCAATACAAAATAAAAGAAGAAAATTTCCAAATTTATGAATAATCATCCTTGTAGTTTCTATTGCCTAACAAATTGGTCCAATAACAAAAAACCGGCTGGAATACCAACCGGTTAAATTCTCATAATCTTATTAAATACATATACCTTCAAAACCACATACACAAAACACCGAAACTCATGAGCAGCTTTGCCG
>CABSEJ010000062.1 GCA_902476765.1 uncultured Blautia sp. | reverse complement strand
TTTACAACTGTGCTATCGGAAAAGCAGGCCAGTGAAACGTGAGGATATTTAAAGTAGATGGCCCTAGGGCAGCGTAATGGTAAAGGCCTGGCCTATGGGCTGATAATCGTTGCTGATTTTGCCGCTGGTTTCCGGCATTTTTACTGCGTATGGAGTAAGAGTAAGGGAGGAAGCATCCTCATGGATGTAACCGTTGGTTATGGTGCTGACCTCCATCCGGCCCTGGCCGTCGCTCATATGGCGGATTAGGAACTCCACAGGATTTCCCAAATCATCAGTACCCTGGAGAATTACGTCATAAGTATATTTGTCTGAGGTAGTAGTAAAGTAGATTTTTTGTCCCATGCTGTTTGAGGCGTACTTCTGCAGGGTGATTTCCGTTCCGTCAGGCAGTGGAATGGTTTCCTTTAATTCCAGTGTTTTAGTGTCCAGTGCCAGTTCTTTTCCTGAGGCGGAGAAGGCCATGGTTCCCAGTTTTTTTCCGTCCAGATAATACTGGATTTCCAGGTCCAGGGTCTGGGCTGTGTCTATATCCGGAAGCTCCAGTTCCATATTGCTTACCAGATTATAGTCGTCAGCCTTTTGTACGCTGCCGCTGGCTGCTGTGCTTATCATCCTTCCGTTGAGAAAGACTGTGGCGTCCGGAATATACTCAGAAGGAATCCTGTCTCCGTCTATTTTTTCTGGGGTAGTGACAGTGTCGGAAATATACAGGGTTTCCTCATCAAGAACCACTTCTGTCAGGGTTATGGTGACTTCTCTACCGGTTATGGATTGGCCCACCACGGTTTTATAGGGAGCCAGGTCCTGGGAAATACCCATTAAATGAGCCAAGTCATAGGTTACGGCTTTCATGCCGGCGTAAACCGTCTGACGTACCGGCCCTATAGAACTTCCGGCCAGTACCAGGCAGACAATGGCCGCTGCCGCTGCGAATTTTTTCCAGCTGGGAGAAGCGGAATGCCTGTCAGCAGAGGATTCTTTTGGACTGAGAGAAGCAGAATGTCTGTCAGCAGAGGACTTCTTTGGGCTGAGAAAGGCAGTTCTGTCAGCAGAGGATTCTTTCCGGCTTGAAGTAGCAGTGCGTTTGGCGGTAAAGGACTTTTTCCAGGCGTTCAATTCCCCGGGGGTAATATCCAGGGGGCTGTAGGAGTGGGGTTCGTTGTCCATATTGTTTAATAAATCATAGATAGAAGTATCTTTCATAGCTATTCTCCTTTCGAGGCACGGTTGGCAAAGATGCTGCGGATTTTCTTTTTTCCTCTGGATAAATGGTTGTAGATAACCGGCTTGGACATGCCGGTATTCCGGCTGACTTCCTCAAGGTCTTGCTCTTCTATATAAACCTTTCGGAATAACTCCCGGTCCTGGGGCTTTAGACATTCCAGCAGCTTTTGGATTTCTTCAGCGATTTCCTGCTGCAGAACCAAGGCTTCCGGCTGTCCTTCCCGGGAATGCATCTGGGGTTCCTGTTCTTCCCAGCTTAACTCTGCCAGATGCCTGGCATATCTGCGCCTGCAGTCCAGGGCCTTGATACGGGCTACTCCGGCAATCCAGTTGTCAAAAGAGTTTCGCTTCTCATCATAGGAAGAGATATGCTCCCAAACAGCAAAAAACACGTCATTGATACATTCTTCTTCATACTGCCGAAGACATCCCAGATGTCTGCGGATAACGGCTTTCACCAGTCCGCCGAACCGGGTCATGCAGTATTCCAGAGCTTTTTCATTTCTTCTGGAAATCTCCCCGATAAAATTTTTATCTGTTATCTTCATAGGGCCTCCTTGCTGTGGTTTTTTCTATACAAGGGCGATAAGCTTATCATCACTGTACATTAGTTTGACAAGGGTACCTACTCTGAACAAGGCATGTATGTTCTTGTTCAGAGAGGGTACGTTCCTTTGTTTATACTATAGATTCGCAATGAAAGAAAGATTTCTATCCGATTTTAGAAAAAAAGAAAAAATTTTTGCCTGCCTTGTTCAGATAGGGTAAGGCATGATAGAATAAAAAGAGATTCTCCCGTAGCTAAAGGAGGAATATTTCTGTAAAAGGAGGTATAATATTTTGAAAAAATTTGAGAATTTTTCCTCTAATTTGGAGGTCTTGAAAAAGGCAGATAAAGAAGATTTAACAAATGAATTTATAATTAGCGGGATTATAGATAAGTTTTCTCTTCAGTTTGAACTCAGCTGGAAGGTTTTGAAGGAGCTGCTGCGCTATGAGGGAAAAAGCCAGGCCAACACCGGTTCTCCCCGGGAGATTTTAAAGGCGGCCTATACCGTGTATGATTTTATGGAGGAAGAAACCTGGCTTTCCATGCTGAAAGCCAGAAATGATATGGCCCATATTTACGATGGAAAGGCTGCTGCGGCATTGGTTGAGGTGATTTTAAAAGAGTATATTCCTGTATTTTGTAAACTACAGCAGAGCATACTGGATAGATACAAGGGAGTTCTGGATAAAATATAGAGACTTAACAAATGAAAAGCGTTGGATGCTATATGGGGAAAACCATCCAGGAGAAAACAGATTAAACTTTAGAAATAAAAATAGTAATAAGAGACATTTGACAATTCCGGCAAAAGTGGAAAGGGAGATTATAATGGATACAGGAATCCGGGCAGTGGTCATGGAAGAAATTCGGGAACTGGCCAGAAGACATGGCTTGGAGCAAGTGATTTTGTTTGGTTCCAGGGCCCGGGGGGATTATGGACGGGCCAGCGATATAGATTTGGCGGTGGAGGGCGGCGATATTACAGGATTTTCCTTGGATGTAGATGAAACCACATCCACGTTGCTGCAGTATGATTTTGTGGATTTAGGCAGTAATCTGCAGGAAGATTTGAGAAGGGAAATCCAAAGAGACGGTATCCTGCTATATACGAAAGAAAGGAAAAAAGAGGATGGAAGAAAACAGAAATGATTTTACCCAGGGCAGTATTGTGAAGAAAATGCTGAAGTTTATGGTTCCTGTTCTCGGGGCACTGATTTTACAGGCCATGTACGGGGCCGTGGATATTCTTGTGGTGGGCTGGTTCGGCACCACGGCGGGAATATCCGGTGTTTCTACAGGAAGCAATATTGTGAATCTGGTGGTATTTACAGTAACCGGGCTGTCCATGGGTATTACTGTGCTGATTGGACGGTATATCGGAGAGAAGAGAAATGAGAGAGTGGGAAAGGTAATCGGCGGGGCGGTCTGCTTTTTTGCAGTGGTTTCGGTGGTTTTGGCGGCAGTTTTAATCCTGTTTGCACGGCCTTTGGCCATTCTGATGCAGGCTCCTGCGGAAGCCTTGGATTTGACTGTAACTTATGTGCGTATCTGCGGCGGGGGCATTGCTTTTATCATTGCTTATAATGTCATAAGCAGTATTTTCAGGGGAATGGGAAATTCCAGGCTGCCTCTCCTCTTTGTAGCCATTGCCTGCGGCGTGAACGTTGTGGGAGATTTATTCTTTGTGGCGGTGCTGGATATGAATGTGGCGGGAGCTGCCCTGGCTACAGTGCTGGCCCAGGCTGTCAGCGTAGTGCTGTCGCTGGTGATTATCCGCCGCCAGAAGCTGCCCTTTACCATGAGCCGTAAGGATATTTGCTTTAACAGAGAAATAGGGAATTTTGTAAGAGTGGGGATTCCTATTGCCTTCCAGGAAATCCTGACCCAGCTTTCCTTCCTGGCCCTGTGTGCCTTTATCAACCGGCTGGGACTGGAGGCTTCCTCAGGGTACGGGGTGGCCAATAAGATTGTCAGCTTTATCATGTTGATACCAAGCGCTCTTATGCAGTCCATGTCAGCCTTTGTGGCTCAGAATGTGGGAGCAGGGAAAGAGGAGCGGGCCAGAAAGGCCCTTTTCACCGGCATGGGTATCGGCTGTGCTATCGGAGTTTTCGTGGGACTGTTTGCCTTCTTCAGAGGCGATTTGATGGCCTATGTATTTACCGCAGAACCGGCAGTTATCGAAAGGGCTGCCCAGTACCTTATGGGGTTTGCGCCGGAGGCGGTGGTTACCTGTATTCTGTTTAGTTTTATCGGGTATTTTAACGGACACAGCCAGACCTTTTTCGTTATGGTCCAGGGCCTGGCCCAGACCTTTTTGGTACGGCTTCCCGTGTCCTATATTATGAGTATCCAGGAAGATGCCAGCCTGGCCTGGATAGGAACAGCAGCGCCCAGCGCTACTGTGTTCGGCATACTTTTGAACGTGCTGTTTTTTATGTGGTATTCCAAACGACTAAAGGGAGAGAGCAGATGATGAAGTATATCATGATTCTGGAGGATGACAAGGAGCTGGCGGAGGGTATGTCCCTGGCCCTTGCGGGAGAGGATTTTTCCTTTTCCCTCTGCGAAACCATAGAAGAGGCGGAAAAGCAGTGGCAGGAGCGAGACTTTGATTTGCTGCTTCTGGACGTAAATCTGCCGGATGGCAGCGGCTTTGATTTCTGCAGAAGGGTCCGTGAGGAAAGCAAGGTTCCCATTATCCTCCTTACGGCCAGGGATATGGAGCTGGACATTGTGCGGGGACTGGAGTGCGGAGGAGATGATTACATCACCAAGCCTTTCAGCGTCACCATACTGAGGGCCAGAATCCGGGCTCTTTTGCGGCGTGTGTCCCCAAGGGAGGAAACGGAATACTGTAAAGGGCCCTTCCGGTTTTATTTCGCCTCCATGGAATTTTTTAAAAAGGGAAGGGCAGTGGATTTAAGCCGGACAGAACAGAAAATTCTGTATCTGCTGGTTTTTCATCCGGGCCAGATTCTCACCAGGGAAAGGCTTTTGTCCTGGGTATGGGAGGAAGGCTCCCAGTATGTGGAGGATAACGCCCTTTCTGTGGGAATCCGAAGACTGAGAGATAAGCTGGAGGATGTGCCGTCCAAACCAAGATACATAAAAACCGTGTATGGAAAAGGATATGTATGGGAGAATAAGCTATGAATATGTGGATAACTGCGGCCTTTATTCTGGGCCTTTTGTGGATGGGCCTGTGGATTTTTTGGGCAGTGAGATACAGAAAAAGGATGGCAGACCAGATGGAGCTTCTTTTAAACCGGCTGGATGAGGTCCTTTCCGGTAAGGAGCAGCAGGTTTCCTGGGATGAATCCATGGATTCTGCAATCGGGGAACGGCTGAACCGTTTGCTCTGGGCCTTTCAGGCAGACAATGCCAGGGCCAGGCAGGAAAAGGAAGGGGTAAAGTCCCTGCTTTCTGATATTTCCCATCAGGTGAGAACGCCCCTGTCTAATATTTTGCTTTACGCCGGGCTTTTGCGGGAGCGGGAAGGGACGGAGGAAGAAAAGAAAATGGCGGAAAAAATCCAGTCTCAGGCAGAGAAACTGGATTTTTTTATGAAAGAACTGATTCGTTCCTCTTATCTGGAAACGGATATGATTGCCGTAAAGCCGGAGCCTGCATCTGTGGAGGAGCTGATAGACAGAGTCTGTCAGGGAGCTGAGGTCCTTGCCATGGAAAAGAGCATTGCTTTTGACATAAATATTTCCCAAGGCCAGGCTGTTTTTGATATGAAGTGGACCCAAGAGGCCCTGGGCAATATTTTGGATAATGCCATTAAGTATTCACCCTCAGGAAGTACGGTAATTCTGTCTTCCAGGGAGTTTGATTCTTTCGTAGCTGTGGAAATAAGGGACCAGGGTATGGGTATTCCGGAAAAGGAATTGGGCATGATTTTTACCCGGTTTTACCGTTCGCCCAGGGTAGCCCAGACAAGAGGTCTGGGTATTGGTTTATATCTGGCAAGAGAAATCCTTCAGAAGCAGGGCGGGTATATTAAGGTAGATTCTGTTCCGGGACAGGGCTCCGGGTTTTCTGTGTTTCTTCCCAAAAGAGGCTTTGGAAGATAAGAGGACCAAATGTGTCAAAACTGTCATCTTCAGGAAAGAAGGCAGAAAGATTCCTGTGGTAAGATACCTTTAGCGTACAGGAAATCAAAGGCCTTAGAACTTTTGTGCGGAAGAACAAGTGGGATAGGAAGAAAGGATGACAGCCATGAATATTTTGACAGCCGAAAATTTGAAGAAATATTATTCTTTAGGGGAGAATAAGGTGAAGGCTTTGGACGGTGTAAGCCTGAAAGTGGAGAGAGGGGAATTTCTGGCTATTGTAGGTCGTTCGGGAAGCGGGAAGTCCACCCTTCTCCACATGCTGGGCGGCCTGGATACGCCTACCTCCGGCCGGGTGATGGTCGGTGGGAAAGACATATCGGCCATGAGCCCCGACGAACTGACCATTTTCCGCAGGCGGAAAATAGGGTTTGTATTTCAGGATTACAACCTTCTGCCTACCATGAATCTATATGAAAACGTAGTGCTTCCCATACAATTAGACGGCGTCCGGCCGGATAAGAGATATGTGGAGCATATCCTGGAAATCCTGGGATTGAAAGAGAAGAAATACGCTATGCCCGGCCAGCTTTCCGGGGGACAGCAGCAGAGGGCGGCGCTGGCCAGGGCGCTGGCGGCCAAGCCGGATATTGTGCTGGCAGACGAGCCTACGGGAAATTTGGATACAGCTACAAGCCAGGATGTGCTGGGATTGATTCGGGTTTCCAGTGAGCAGTTGGGGCAGACTGTGGTGATGATAACCCATAACGAGGAAATTGCCCAGATGGCCTCCAGGATGATAAGACTGGAAGACGGAAAAATCTGCGGAGGTGACCGGGTATGATTCAGGTAAGAAATAAGAAGGTCATACGGCAGATTGCCAAGAATACCTACAAGGCTCAGTGGAACCGGAATCTGCTGACGATTTTTGCAATTATTCTTACAACCTTTCTCATAACCTCAGTAGTGGGGATAGGCGTCAGCTACTGGGCGACTATAGAAGAGAGGAACCTGGGGATGTCAGGGGCAGACTATGACATTGCTCTTACAGAACCAAGAGAAGACCAAATAGAAAAGGCCGGGGAGCTGGATTTGGTGAAATATGCAGGGCTTATGGTGAAGTGTGCCATGGTAACCCAGGGAAACGGCCAATATTCCAGCATGATACGGCTGTACTATGCAGACAATACCTGTTGGGAAAAACAATGTCTCCCTGCTTTTGAGAGTTTGGAAGGCAGGCTGCCGGAAAAGAAGAATGAAATCCTTCTTTCAAAGGAAGCCTTGAAAAAACTGGGAATAGACAAACCAGAAACGGGAATGCATATTTCTCTGACCTATTATCCTATGACAGATGAGGGCGGCACAGACTGGGTGCTGACAGAGGATTTTGTGTTATCCGGCTATTTCCGGGATTATTCCGGTCAATCCAGAGGCTTTATCTCAGAAGAATTCTGGGCGGAAACCGGGGTGACAGCCAGGGACTATGGAATGGGAGAGCTGTATTTGACTTTGGATAAAGCCTTTTATACCCAAAAGGACATGGACAGCCTGGAGGAAGCCCTGGATATGAAAGACAGGCAGATATTGGAAGGCGGCCCGGAAATCTGGATAGATTTCCTAAAGAAAGGGGCCGGACTGACAGGGGTGCTGGTAATGATTCTGGCCAGCGGTTATCTGTTTATTTACAATACTTTGTATCTGTCTATTTCCAAAAATATCCGGTATTATGGACAGCTAAAAACCATAGGCGTAACCTCCGGGCAGCTGCGGCGAATCATTTATCTTCAGGCTTTGTGGAGCGCCATGGCGGGGATTCCCCTGGGGCTTCTGGCAGGAGTGGGAATTCTGGGCGGTCTTCTGCCTGCTGCCATGGAAGTTCTGGTGGTGGATGCGAAAGCAAGGCTGGGGGGAGGAACCGTTGGTATTATTTGCCTGACAGCAGCTCTCTTTGCCGTGGGAACTGTATTTTTCAGCAGCAGGAAGCCGGCGGTAATGGCCGGGAAATGCTCTCCCATAGAGGCGGTGCGTTATTATCCGGGCAAAACCAAAAATCAGGGAAAAAGAGAAAATGGCGTCCGTACCATGGCCTGGAGAAATATGTTTCGGGACAAAAAGCAGGCCTTTGTTATTTTAGCTTCCTTTACGGTGGCTTTGTCCCTTTTCCTGGCTGTGAATATATTGCTGCGGGAATATGATACCAAACGGGTGTTGAACCAGATTTTTGACTGTGATATTTCTGTGGTAAACAATACGATTTTGGAGGAAGAGACGGAACTTTTTACCCCGGAAAAAATAGAGCAAGTCAGGAAAATTCCTCAGGTGGCCCAGGTGCGTACCGCAGAGTCGGGAGAAATCTGCATTCCTTATCAGGAGGAGGCCCTGGGCGGCTATTATAAAAGGCTTTTTGCCTCCAGGATGACTCCGGGCGGGGATTATGAGGAAACCATAAAGTCCTACCGGGAAAATCCCCAGGCGGAAAATAATCTGTTTGGCAGCAGGCTGGTGGGAATTGACAGCGCTATGTTCGATAAAATCAACGGGGAGCTGGGAAACCTTCTGGATAAGGAGGCTTTTCTGGAAGGGGAAGTCGCCCTAATTGAGAAGAGCTACTGGTGTTCTCCTGACGAGGCGGTGGGTAAAGAGGTTTCCTTTTATTTCCCCCAAGAAGACGGGAAAGAGTACAAAGTGAAAATCGGGGCTATGTGTTATTCTCCGGTAACCTTTTCCGGAGGCTACAGTCCTCAGATTATTGTCAGCCAGGAATATGTGAAAAAAATAGGCGCAGATTTATGTATGGAAGTTATGGAGGCGGATTATGAGGAACCCCTCCTGCGAAAGACAGAGAACCAGGTAAAAGCTGTGTTTGAGGGGGAGGAGAGAGTGGACTTTAGCTCTAAGTTGGAGCGGTATGACGGCATGGCAAAGATAGAAAGCCAGATAAAGCTTCTAGGCAACAGTTTGGGTGTAATACTGGCTCTTTTGGCCCTTATGAATTATATCAATATGACAGCAGCAGGAATCCAGAACCGGTCCCGGGAGTTTGCCGCCCTGGAAAGCCTGGGCATGACAAGGACACAAATCAAGAGAAATCTGATAAAAGAGGGACTTGGCTACGGAGGAATTTCTATTTTGTTATCCCTGGCGCTGGGTATTCCTCTGGGATTTCTGGTCTTTCAGGCTATGAACCTATACGGTGTTTCCTTTTCCCTGCCTATTGGGAAAAATCTGGTTCTCTATCTGCTTCTCCTCCTGGCTGCAGGAAGTATCCCTCCGCTTTTATACCGCCGGACTCAGAAAGGAAGCCTGGTGGAGCGGATGAGACGGATTTCCTGATTTGAGCTGTCTGGGATTGACAATTATCTGCAGAAAAGATAGACTGGTTTCTAGTAAAAAGTTTCTGTGGAGAGGAAAAAGAATGGATTATAGAAAAATTGCGGAGGAATTCTGCAGCATACGAGCGCTAAGTGCAAAAAGAATGACAGAGGTGGAAAATTCCGTTTCCGCCAGGGGAGAGGCCAGTGTCCTGCTGTTTTTGTCCCAGACAGAGGGAGAGGTTCTGGCTGGACAGATAGCCAGAAGTCTGGAGCTTTCGGCCAGCAGGGGAACTAATATTTTAAACAGCCTGGAGAAAAAGGGGCTGGTTCAGAGAAGAAGCGACAGCAGGGATAAGCGAAAGGTCTACATATCCTTGACCCAGGAGGGGAGAAGCTTTATTGAAGAAAAGCACCAGGAAGCAATCCGGCATTTTGAAAGGATTTTCAGGAAGCTGGGACAGGAGGATTCGGAAAATTATATTCGGATTATGAAAAGATTTTACCGGATTATGGAGGAAGAAATACGGGAAATTGAAGAATAGAAAATATGCTACAATGGAAGGAAAGAATGCAGGAGGAGAATTCCATGGGCCATAGGAAACGGAAAGCGGTAAAAATAGTTTTGGTGTCTGTGAAAATCGGCATAGGAGCCAGTCTGGCTATCTATATTGCCGAGCAGCTTCACCTTCAATTCCATGCTTCAGCAGGCATTATTGCCCTGCTGTCTATACTGACCACAAAATGGGGGACCCTGAAGCTGTCTCTGCTGCGGCTTGCCACGTTTGTTTTGTCAGCAGCAGCCTGTTGGCTGATTTTTCAGTTTATACAGGGAGACTGGATTGGCTTCGGAATTTTCCTGTTTTTCCTTATAGGAAGCTGTGAGTGGCTGGGTCTTAGAAGTACAGTATCCGTAAATGCGGTAATTGCCACCCATTTTCTCACCACCCAGAATTTTTCTTTAGGGTTTGTTATTAATGAATTTCTACTGGTAGTCATTGGAGTGTCCATAGCTTTCCTTTTGAATCTTTTCCAGGGCAATGCCAGCCACCGAAAAGCTATCATAGAAAACATGCGTTATACGGAGCAGCAGCTCCAGGAAATTTTGGAAAAGCTGGCCCGCTATCTTTCCGGAGAAACGCTGGAGGGAAGCGTGTGGAAGGAAATTATTGTATTGGAAAATAAGCTGAAAACCTTTACAGAAGAGGCTTATGAGTACCAGAACAATACCTGGCATTTCCATCCGGCCTACTATATCGACTATTTTGAAATGCGTACCAAGCAGTACAATGTGCTTCACAACCTCCATTACGAAATCAAGAAAATCAGGACCATGCCTCGGCAGGCCGCCGTGGTAGCGGATTACATCCGTTATGTAAAGGGCTATGTCACCGAGATGAACGAGCCCCAGGCTCAGATAGAGCGGCTGCACAAGACCGTGGAGGACATGAAAAAAGAGGACCTTCCGGGAACCTGGGAGGAATTCGAGGGAAAAGCAAAGATGTATCATATCATGATGGACTTAGAAGAGTTCCTTATTTTTAAGAAACGTTTTGTAGAAGCACTAAATGAGAAGCAGCTGCGTATTTACTGGAAAGCGGACCACCGGGAGGATTGCCGGGAGGGGTGAACAGTCGATAGTCAAAATATAGTCAAAATAGCAGACTGTCGTTTAGCGCCGTAATTAAACAATAAGGAGCTGGCGGAAAATGATAGCTCTTAAACAGGGGCAGATGTGACTGGCAGGGGTCATGTCTGCCCTTTGCTGGAGTATAGAGAAATAAAGGGATGAAAGGCAGAGACATGATAAAGAAAGCGGGGCTTTTTGCCTGGTGATTACGGTCATAAATAAGGTGAGGGAAGCAGAAAGCCAGTACACTAAATACAATACTCCAGTAAATAATAAATATGTATAAAAGAGCAGGCGATGTTTTCGGGATTAAGAAGACAGGCTTGCTTTATTTGTTTGCATGTATTACAATATACTTAGTAATACTAAGTATAGATGAAATGGAAGTGGAGATAAAGCCGGGGAAGAACGCCTTATTTTCTCCGAACAGAGATACATCTGTATTTAGATATGACGTCCATGGCAAAAGCAGCTACGACATTTTCTCCGAATAGAGATACATCTGCATTTAGATATGATGTCCATGGCAAAAGCAGCTACGACATTTTCTCCGAATAAAGGTACATCTGTATTCTGATTCTGCTGCAGGCCAAAAGTCCACGCTCTGCCTCGCACGGAAAACTGGGCAAGGCGCAAAATTTAATCTTTTTGACAGAAACGCAGCAAAGATAGACTAAGGAAGAGTAAACATACAGGCAGGTGATGAAATGGAAGAAAAATTTATACGGCAAATGAAAAAGGGAGTGCTGGATATGGTGGTTTTGAAGCTGGTGGAGGAAAAAGAAACTTATGGATATGAGATTATCCAGGAATTGGAAGGCCGGGGAAATGGGTATTTCAACCTGAAAGAAGGTACCTTGTACCCTGTGTTATACCGGCTGGAGGACGATGGCCTTATAACTTCCTATTGGAAAACTCTTCCCCAGCGGGCAACGCCTAAAAAATACTATGCAATCACCCAGGAGGGCAGGCAGACTCTGAAAAAATACTGGCAGACCTGGAAAGGATTTTCAGAAAGTGTGGAACAAATATGGAAGGAGGTGCAGCTATGACGGAAGAACAGAAAAAAATAAAGAAATATATGACGGCCATTGAAAATCAATTACAGGTACCGCCCAAAATGGCGGCCAGAATTAGCAGCGATTTAGGAACAGATTTTCATGCCCGTATGGAAACTGGTAAAACCGCAGACCAGGTAATGGAAGAAATGGGCACACCCCGGGAAGCAGCCCTCCGGATAAACCAGGAATTTTTAGAAGAGAATCAAACCCATACAGGCCGGAAAGCAGGAATTCTTTGCTGCCTGGGAGCTTTGTTGGGCCTGCTGGCTGTTCTTTGGCTTGTGATACCGCTGACAAGGGCCATAGAAACCAATGCCTGGGTTATTTCTGCAATCGGAGGGGCAGACGGGCCTACCGCTATTTTTATAGCGGGAAAGGTAAACACAGTTCTGGACGCAATACTCCAGACTCTTTCCCTGTTGTCTGCTGCCGGGGCCCTGGTGCTGCTGTCAGGTTCCAATCCTAAAATTTTATGGATAAAAAGAGCATTGCTCTTAGAGGGAATTGGATTTTTTTGTTTTATATTGCAGATGATAACAGCTATAGTGGGACGTACCAGCGCCGGATTTTTCTATTGGGCAGGAAGAGATACTCTGTGGCTGATTTTTTATCTGGTTATTTTACTGTGGGGATGCCTGCGCTTAAGGGCTATATGGAAACAATAAGAGGATGAGAGGTCAGGAGCTTTTACAGAAACTTATAGGAGGAGCGGCCTATTTTCCGCTTGTAAATTTAAATGGGATAATCTATAATAACACTTGTATTTTCAATGAAAATATCCTTTATACATTAAGGTAAAACGAATAGGAGGGCACTTTTTTGAAAAGAGAAACCGTTATTGTACTGGATTTTGGCGGTCAGTATAACCAGCTGATAGCGAGACGTGTGCGAGAGTGCAATGTTTACTGCGAAATTTATTCTTACAAAACAGATATTGAAAAAATAAAAGAAATCAATCCAAAAGGAATTATTTTTACCGGAGGTCCAAACAGCGTTTACCTGGAGGATTCTCCTACTTATACTAAAGAAATTTTTGAACTGGGCGTGCCGATTCTGGGAATCTGCTACGGTTCTCAGCTTATGATGCACCTTTTAGGCGGAAAAGTAGAAAAAGCCCCGGTAAGGGAATACGGAAAAATAGAAGTGACAGTAAACCAGACATCAAAGCTCTTTGAAAATGTGTCCGAAAAAACAATATGCTGGATGAGTCACAACGATTATATCTCCCAGCCAGCCCCCGGCTTTGAAATCAGCGCCCACACAGCAGACTGTCCTGTAGCGGCAGTAGAGAATAAAGAGAAAAATTTATATGCAACCCAATTCCATCCTGAGGTACTTCACACCCAGGAAGGTAAAAAGATGCTTTCTAACTTTGTCTATAATGTTTGTCAATGCTCAGGAGACTGGAAAATGGATTCTTTTGTGGAGGAATCCATCAAAGCCATTCGCCAGAAGGTAGGAGGCGGCAAGGTTCTCTGTGCGCTTTCCGGCGGCGTTGATTCCTCTGTGGCAGCAGTTATGCTGTCTAAGGCAGTAGGAAACCAGCTTACCTGTGTATTCGTAGATCATGGCCTTCTGCGTAAAAACGAAGGCGACGAAGTGGAAGCTGTTTTCGGCCCCGAAGGTCCTTATGACCTGAACTTCATCCGGGTAAATGCCCAGGAAAGATTCTATGGCAAATTAAAAGGCGTGGAAGAGCCTGAAAGAAAGCGTAAAATCATTGGCGAGGAATTCATCCGTGTCTTCGAAGAAGAGGCAAAGAAAATCGGCGCCGTAGACTTCCTGGTACAGGGAACCATTTATCCCGACGTGGTAGAAAGCGGTGTAGGCGGAGAGTCTACTGTTATCAAGTCCCACCACAACGTAGGAGGACTGCCGGACTATGTAGATTTCAAAGAAATCATAGAGCCATTAAGAGACCTGTTCAAAGATGAAGTCCGCCAGGCCGGCCTGGAGCTGGGCATCCCGGAATATCTGGTATTCAGACAGCCATTCCCGGGTCCGGGTCTTGGAATCCGCATTATCGGAGAAGTAACTGCAGAAAAGGTTAAAATGGTCCAGGACGCAGACGCTATCTGGAGAGAAGAAATCGCAAACGCAGGCATTGCCAGAGAAATCGGTCAGTATTTTGCAGCACTGACAAATATGCGGTCAGTAGGTGTCATGGGCGACGAGAGAACCTATGACTATGCCATCGCCCTGCGGGCAGTTACCACTACAGACTTTATGACTGCAGAAAGCGCTGAGATTCCCTGGGAGGTAATTGGAAAGACCACCAGCAGGATTGTGAATGAAGTGAAGCACATTAATAGAGTGCTTTATGATTGTACGGGGAAACCACCGGCTACGATTGAGCTGGAATAAACAAAAATGCTTAGTAAACCCAGCGTTTATGCGGGTTTGCGGCACTTTTGAAAGACTTTTGATAACAAATTGATAACAGTTGCATAAGAGCCATTATTCTTATAATCCGGTGGTTTTATGGTTAAAGAATAATTGACAGGCGGTTGTGTAACAAAGTGTTCAGAGCCATACTCGGAAATATTGAATATTTCCGAGTTGTGGCGTATCCGCCAAATGAATGTATGCAAATATATGTTTATGAGTGCAGGCACTCAACGCATATATTCGCAACATTCGCTTGGCTCTGAACGAATCCATATTAGAAAGCCCTTAGCTGTGGGTATGAAACTCATGGCTAAGGGCTTTTTGTCGTCTTTATTTATCTGGTTGGAGTTGATCTTGGAACATTTCCACTAAAGCGTCACTAAGTTCCTGTGATGGCACTTTCGCCCATCTCTGTGTGGTATCGAACTTTGGATAGTGGTAACGCCAGTTATCGTATTCTTCTTTACTGATTTCTTCGGAAGATAACTTGTCCGCCTGTTCTTTCCAAGCATAGAGCATTTTCAGTAGTTCGTGAGCGTCTTTTCCTTTGTCCTTGTTGACTTTCAGACAGACCTCTCCGTCTGCTTCGCTGACAGTCAGACCATATAAATCTTCAAGGGTAAATAAAGTGTGCATCAGCCCGATATAGCTGTCAATGTCGGGTACATCGAGGGCATGAGGGGAAACATCAAGTGCCTGTGCCAGTGCAGCAGTAAGTTCCGCTTTCGGTTTTCTTGTTCCTGTTTCATATTGTGCCAACCGTACATCGGCACTTCGCTCAGGAAAACCGACAATCGTACCAAGATATTTTTGTGTCATTCCACGCAGAATGCGGAAAAAATGTATTCTCTCTCCAATCGCCATAATCATCGCTCCTTGTATATGTAGTGTAATCAGTATAGCAGATATGTTTAGGCGAAGTCAAGATAATACAAAACAAAAAAGTTTAACATTCTTCCCAAAACCACTTGACACAAACAAATATGCTTAGTATAATGAATTCAAAATTAAACAAATAAGTTTAGAGAAAGAGGAGGAAAATCTATGGAGAACAAATTTATTCGTGCCGAAGAAGTGGCACAGGAACTAAGCGTATCAAAGCCTTATGCCTATAAGTTAATCCGACAGCTGAATGAGGAACTGAAAGCCAAAGGTTTTATTACGATTACAGGGCGTGTGAACCGCCAGTATTTTTATGAAAGACTCTACGGAGCAGGAAATCCACAAAGGGATACCACTATGTCCTGCAAGGCAGGACGGGAAAAAGGAAAGGAGGAAAAGTAATGCCGGTATTTAAAAATGAAGCCAACGGAACATGGTATGTGATGGCAAGGTATGTGAACTGGAAAGGAGAGCGTAAGCAGAAATGCAAACGTGGTTTTGCTACCAAGAAAGAAGCACAGGACTGGGAGCGGATGTTTCAATTACAGACTTCTTCAGATATGGATATGAGCTTTGAGGCTTTTACCGAACTGTATATCCGAGATGTAAAAAACAGGCTGAAAGAAAACACATGGCTGACAAAGGAGCATATCATTCGCACGAAGATACTTCCGTATTTTGGCAAGTTAAGAATCAGCGAGATTTCCACAAAGGAGATTATCACATGGCAGAATGAACTGCTTGCCTATCGGGATGAGAAGAAAAAGCCATACTCACAGACCTATCTAAAAACGCTGCACAATCAACTGTCAGCCATATTTAATCATGCGGTACGTTACTATGAGCTGCGTTCCAATCCTGCCGCAAAAGTAGGAAATATGGGAAGTGAGGAACACAAGGAAATGCTGTTTTGGACAAAAGAAGAATACAAGAAATTCTCTTTTGAAATGATGGACAAACCAGTTTCCTTTTACGCTTTTGAAATGCTCTATTGGTGCGGTATCCGAGAAGGAGAACTTCTTGCACTGACCGCAGCCGATTTCGATTTTGAGAAAGAAACCGTCAGAATCAATAAATCTTATCAGCGGCTACACGGAGAAGATGTGATTACCACACCGAAAACAAAGAAAAGCAACCGCATGATCAAAATGCCGAAGTTTCTTTGTGAGGAAATGCAGGAATATCTGAGTATGCTTTACGGATTAAAGAAGAAAGACCGTATCTTTACAGTCACAAAAAGTTATCTCCATCACGAGATGGACAGAGGGGCAAATGCCGCAGGGGTAAAGCGTATCCGCATTCACGATCTCCGTCACAGTCATATAAGTTTGCTCATTGATATGGGCTTTTCAGCGGTGGCGATTGCAGACCGTGTGGGGCATGAAAGCATTGACATCACTTACCAGTACGCTCATCTGTTCCCGTCAAAACAGACGGAAATGGCAGATAGATTAGATGATTTAGGGAAAGGAGAGGTTGAAAATGTCAGCTAAGAACAGGGATAACAAAAATCGTTGGAGAAACATTACGGTAGGGTTTCGGGTATCTCCCGAAGAAAATGAACTTATTAACAAGGCGGTTGCCTTATCGGGATTGCCAAAACAGGAATACTGTTACCGCCGCTGTTTGAATCAGGATGTGGTGGTACAGGGCAATCCGAGAGTGTATAAGGCACTCAAACT
>CABSEJ010000061.1 GCA_902476765.1 uncultured Blautia sp. | reverse complement strand
TGGCAGAGGCCCCCCCTACCTCTGCCTGGCAGCCGGCCTCCGCACCGGCCACAGAAGCATTTCTCATCAGCAGATACCCTACTGCCCCGGCAGTGTACAGGCCTTCCAATATCTCTTCATCAGAAAACTCATATTCTTCCTGCAGAGCCAGCAGCACCCCCGGCACCACACCGGAAGCTCCTGCAGTGGGTGCCGCCACAATTACGCCCATGGAGGCATTGACTTCCAATACCGCCATAGCATAAGTGACAGCCCTGGACATCAGGTTTCCGCAGACAGTTCTTCCCTTATTTTCATAATCCCTCAGTTTTCTGGCTTCCCCGCCAATAAGGCCTCCCACCGAAGGCACCGGTTCCTCCAGAGGCTTTCTTGTAGAATCCTTCATAATAGCAAGGGCTTTCCTCATTTTTTTCTCTACTTCTTCCGGGGAAATAGCAGAAAACTCCACCTCTCTTTTTTTCATTACCTGGGAAATAGGAAGTCCCGTTTCCTCACACAGCTTTAAAAGCTCTGTTCCGTGATTAAAATCCATTTCTCTATCCTCCTAAAGCTGTATCAGCATAATATCCGAAACCAAGGGATTTTCCCGGATTCGCTCCGTAACCTGCCAGGGAATTTTTTCATCGGATTCCACCACCGTAAAGGCTTCTGCTCCTTTTTCTTTCCGGAAAAGCCGCATAAAGGCAATATTCACTCCAGCTTCGCTTAAAACTCGGGTGATATGGGCCACCACTCCCGGCCGGTCTGTCTGGCTGACAATCAACGTGCTGTATTCTCCTGTAAAATCCACAGATATGTCATTAAGCCGTACAATCTTTACCTTGCCGCCTCCCAGGGATTCTCCCCGGACAGACAGCCGCTCTCCCTTTGTCCCTTCTATTTCTATGTCCGCCGTATTAGGATGAATGTTTTCCTCTCCGTCGGAAATCAGAAATTCATAGTCAATTCCCTCTTTTTTTGCCAGACTCAGGGAATCCCGGATACGCAAATCATCGGTCTCGAAACCCAGGATTCCTCCCATCAGGGCTCTGTCCGTGCCGTGACCCCGATAGGTTTTGGCAAAAGAACCGTACAGGGTAAAGCGTACCTTTGCAACCTGTCCCGGAAACAGCTTTCTGGCCAATAGAGCCATGGAAGCTGCCCCGGCAGTATGGGAGCTGGAAGGTCCGACCATATTGGGACCGATAACCTCAAATAAACTGATAAACGCCATAATCTTCTCCTTCTTCTGAACAGAGCAGGCAAGCCCTCCTCAACTTCCTTTCCCTTCAATTTTGAAAACCTTAAACACTTTGGACACCTCTGCAACATTGCCAAACGGTAAGAAAAAGGCACTGACCGGATAAGCTCCGCAGCACCTTTTTTCCAGCCACAGGCGGCTGTGAAAAGTACCGCCTAATGCCTTGTATTATTTGTTTTTTCTACATTTTTATTCTGCAACTCCGTCGCTTGCCTTCTCAACCTCGGCAATGGCAGATTTTCTCATTGGAATTCTGCAGTTTCTGTTGTTACCGAATTCAACGATAACATCCTCTTCTGCAATATTTATCAGAACCCCGTAGAAGCCGCTGGTGGTAACAACTGTATCTCCCACCTCCATGGCAGCCAGCATGCTTTTAATTCTCTGCTGCTCTTTTTTCTGAGGTCTCATAATCATAAAATACATTAACAGAAACATGACTGCAAGCGGCAGAACCAGTGAAAGCATAGCTCCTGTACCGCCTGATGATGATAATAACATATGGTCTCCTCCTAAAACATTAAACTTTGTCTCTTAACCATGTAGACACTATGGCTATCATACACAATTTTTCCCTATTCTTCAAGTCTTTTCTCCGTTTTTTTCAAAACCCTCAAAGAATCCTCAAAGAATTCGTTACTGTTCACTCCTATCTCGTAAACAGTAACAAGAATTCAATCCTTAGGACCGGCAGCCATACCTGCCAGCTTTGTTTCTTTGTATTCCTCAAATCTGCCCTGGTCCAGAGCATCCCGGATTTCCTCCATCATTGTATTATAGAAATACAGGTTATGAAGCACGCAAAGTCTCATTCCCAGCATTTCCTTTGCCTTCAGCAGGTGACGGATATATGCTCTGCTGTAGTGACGGCAGGCAGGACACTGGCAGCCCTCCTCTATGGGACGGGAATCCAGTTCATACTTGGCGTTAAAAAGATTAATCTTTCCGAAATTTGTATACACATGTCCATGGCGGCCGTTGCGGCTGGGATATACGCAGTCAAAAAAATCCACGCCTCTGGAAACAGCTTCCAGAATATTGGCCGGCGTACCCACTCCCATAAGATAAGTAGGTTTATCCAGAGGAAGATGGGGCACCACATTGTCTAAAATCCGGTACATCTCCTCATGGCTTTCCCCTACAGCCAGCCCTCCAATGGCATAACCGTCCAAATCCATCTCTGAAATGGCCTGGGCATGGGCTATACGAATGTCATCGTAAACAGCACCCTGATTGATTCCGAAAAGAAGCTGGTGAGGATTGACGGTATCCGGCAGAGCATTAAGCCTTGCCATTTCATCCTTACATCTTTTCAGCCACCGGGTAGTCCGCTCTACAGACTTCTGCACATAATCTCTCTCCGCCATGCTGGAAGGACACTCGTCAAAAGCCATGGCAATGGTAGAGCCCAGATTAGACTGAATCTGCATACTCTCCTCCGGTCCCATAAAAATTTTCCGTCCGTCTACATGGGAATTAAAATATACCCCTTCCTCCTTAATCCGCCTGAGCTTTGCCAGGGAAAATACCTGGAAGCCGCCGGAATCAGTAAGAATAGGACGGTCCCAATTCATAAATTTGTGAAGGCCTCCCAGCTGCTTTACAATCTTATCTCCCGGTCTTACATGAAGATGATAAGTATTGGAAAGCTCCACCTGGGTTTTAATCTCATGAAGGTCCACTGTGGACACTGCTCCTTTAATGGCGGCTGCAGTACCCACGTTCATAAATACAGGGGTCTCAATGGTTCCGTGAACGGTTTCAAACCTTGCCCTTTTTGCCCTGCCCTCTTGTTTCAGCACTGTATACATATAAATTCTCTTCCTTTTCTGCTTTTGTTTTTCTGCAGGCATCTTTGGGGAATCTGACCAAAAATAGTCCTGTTTTCTGATGCCATACGCTTTATTTTATCATAATCCACGGTAAAAAGGCAATGTCTGAGAAATATTTCTAATTGTTTTTTTTCAGGGTTTGTCGTATAATGTAGTTTGATTTTTTAGAGCAAAACCCCCGGGTCTCAAAGCAGACCTCAGGTTTTTGCTTGGAAACTAACTTATAGGTATAATATAAAGTTTAAAAGCACAAAAAAGAGGAGGTCTTCTGACTATGTCAGCAGATAATACAACAAACCAGTGCCTGTATCCTCTTGGGATTGACATTGGTTCCACTACTGTAAAAATAGCAATCATCAATGAGCAGCATGAGCTTCTGTTCTCTGATTATGAGCGCCATTTTGCGGATATACAGAATACTCTGGCCAAGCTGCTGGACAAGGCTTACCAAGAGCTGGGTGAAATCCAGGTATCTCCTGTCATCACAGGTTCAGGCGGCCTTACCCTGGCCAATCACCTGGAGGTTCCTTTTGTCCAGGAGGTTATCGCCGTATCTACTTCTCTTCAGGAAATGGCTCCTAAGACGGACGTAGCCATTGAGCTGGGAGGAGAGGATGCGAAAATTATTTACTTTGAAGGAGGAAATGTGGAGCAGCGTATGAATGGTATCTGTGCCGGCGGCACCGGTTCCTTCATCGACCAGATGGCTTCTCTGCTCCAGACCGATGCTCCCGGGCTGAATGAATATGCCAAAAGCTATAAGGCTCTTTACCCTATTGCAGCCAGATGCGGAGTTTTTGCTAAACCCGACATCCAGCCGCTGATTAACGAAGGTGCAACTAAGGAGGACTTATCTGCCTCTATTTTCCAGGCTGTAGTAAACCAGACCATCAGCGGTTTGGCCTGCGGTAAGCCTATTCGGGGACATGTAGCCTTTTTAGGCGGCCCTCTGCATTTCCTTTCCGAATTAAAGGAAGCCTTTATCCGCACACTGAAATTAGATGAGGAGCATACCATTGTACCGGAAAACTCCCATCTTTTTGCTGCTATCGGCTCTGCCTTAAACGCAAAACCCCAGGCAGCGCCGGTGTCTGTTACCGCCATGAGGGACAGGCTGAAAGCTTCCATTCAGATGGACTTTGAGGTAAACCGTATGGAGCCTCTTTTCGCCTCCCAGGAGGATTACCGGGAATTTAACCAGCGGCAGAGCCAGTACAATGTAAAAACCGGAGAGCTTTCCACTTATCAGGGAAACTGTTATCTGGGTATTGACGCCGGCTCCACCACCACAAAAGCTGCTCTGGTAGGAGAAGACGGCTCTCTGCTTTACTCCTTCTACAGCAATAATAATGGAAGCCCCCTGGCAACCTCCATCAAGGCCATCCAGGAAATTTACAGCCAGCTTCCCAAGGGTGCCAAGATTGCTTATTCCTGCTCTACCGGATACGGAGAAGCCTTGATTAAGGCCGCTCTTTTGCTGGACGAGGGCGAGGTAGAAACAGTGTCTCACTATTACGCTGCCGCTTTCTTCGACCCTGAGGTAGACTGTATCCTGGACATTGGCGGCCAGGACATGAAGTGTATTAAAATCAAGGACCAGACCGTAGACAGCGTACAGTTAAATGAAGCCTGCTCCTCCGGCTGCGGCTCCTTTATCGAAACCTTCGCAAAATCCCTGAATTACAGCGTACAGGACTTTGCAAAAGCCGCTCTTTTCGCTGAGCATCCTATTGATTTGGGAACCCGCTGCACAGTATTTATGAATTCAAAAGTAAAACAGGCCCAGAAGGAGGGGGCATCTGTAGCGGATATTTCCGCCGGACTGGCTTACTCAGTCATCAAAAACGCTCTCTACAAGGTTATCAAGGTATCCGACGCTTCTGAGCTGGGAAAGCACATCGTTGTCCAGGGAGGAACCTTTTACAACGATGCCGTACTGAGAAGCTTTGAAAGAATTGCCCAGTGTCATGCCATCCGGCCTGATATTGCAGGAATCATGGGTGCCTTCGGAGCTGCCCTGATTGCCAGGGAGCGGTACGACAGAAGCAAAACCACCACCATGCTTCCCATTGAAAAAATCAATACCTTAGAGTATAAAACCACTATGGCCAACTGCAAGGGCTGTACCAACCACTGCCGTCTTACTATCAACAAGTTTTCCGGGGGCCGTCAGTATATCTCCGGAAACCGCTGCGAGCGTGGAATCGGCAAGGAGAAAAACAAGGACCATGTGCCTAACTTGTATGAATATAAATATAAAAAGTTGTTTTCCTATGTTCCTCTTTCCGGGGACAAAGCGGTGCGTGGCCAGGTAGGTATTCCCAGAGTCCTGAATGTGTTTGAGAACTATCCTTTCTGGTATACCTTCTTTACGGAACTGAAATACCAGGTGGTGCTTTCCCCCACCTCCACCAGAAAGATTTACGAGCTTGGTATTGAATCTATCCCCAGCGAATCCGAATGTTATCCGGCCAAGCTGGCTCATGGTCATGTATCCTGGCTTTTAAAGCAGGGGGTAAAGTATATTTTCTACCCCTGTATTCCATACGAACGAAACGAATTTTCCGACGCTGTAAATCATTACAACTGTCCCATTGTTACCTCCTATGCGGAAAACATCAAAAACAATGTGGATGAGTTAAACGACCCGGAAATCCGTTTCCACAATCCTTTCCTGGCCCTTACGGATGAGGAAACCGTAACCCGGAGATTGGTAGAGGAATTTCCGGATATTCCTTCAGAGGAAGTCCACCATGCCGCAAGAATGGCCTGGCTGGAAATGGAAAAATGCCGGAAGGATATTATGCGCAAGGGAGAAGAAACGCTGAAATACCTGGAGGAAACCGGAAGACGGGGAATCGTTCTGGCAGGGCGTCCCTATCACATTGACCCGGAAATTCATCACGGTATTCCGGACTTAATCAACTCCTACGGAATGGCAGTCCTTACTGAGGATTCCATCTCCCACCTGGCGCCTGTAGAACGTCCTCTCCGTGTCAATGACCAGTGGATGTACCACACCCGCCTTTATGCTGCGGCAAACTTTGTGAAAGAAAAGGACAACCTGGATTTGATTCAGTTAAATTCCTTTGGCTGTGGTCTGGATGCCGTTACGACGGACCAGGTAAATGAAATTCTGGCTAACAGCGGAAAAATATATACCTGCCTGAAAATCGACGAGGTAAATAACCTGGGCGCCGCCCGAATCCGTATCCGCTCTCTCATTGCCGCTATACGGGTAAAGGAACAGCAGCATATTAAGAGAACGGTCCGCCCCTCTTCCATTAAAAGGGTATCCTTTACTGAAGAGATGCGGAAGGGCTATACCATCCTCTGTCCCCAGATGTCGCCTATCCATTTCTCCATTTTGGAGGCTGGCTTTAATGCCTGCGGCTACAATCTGGAGGTGCTTCCCAATGATAACAAGGAAGCTGTGGATGTGGGATTAAAATATGTAAATAATGATGCCTGCTACCCATCTCTCATGGTAGTGGGACAGATTATGCAGGCCCTGCTTTCCGGAAAATATGACTTACATAAGGTAGCCATCATTATGTCTCAGACAGGAGGCGGATGCCGGGCATCTAATTATATCGGCTTTATCCGCAGAGCTCTGGAAAAGGCAGATATGGCCCATATTCCGGTTATTTCCATTAATCTCAGCGGATTGGAGGAAAACCCGGGCTTCAAGATTACCCCTAAGCTGGCTGCCAGACTGGCCTACGGCGCAGTATTCGGAGATATTCTCATGAAATGCATTTACCGGATGCGCCCCTATGAGAAGGTAAAAGGCTCTGCTAACGCCCTGCACAAAAAATGGGAAAAACGTTGTAAAAATTTCCTTTCCGGCAGACACGCCAGCTTTGCCCAGTTTAACCGCATCTGCCGCCAGATGATTCGGGAATTTGATTCTCTTCCCATTACGGATGAGAAAAAACCACGAGTGGGAATAGTCGGTGAAATTCTGGTAAAATTCCTGCCTGCAGCCAATAACCATCTGGCAGAGCTTCTGGAAAAAGAGGGGGCAGAGCCTGTGTGTCCGGACTTAATCGACTTTATGTGCTACTGCTTCTACAACCTGGGCTTTAAGTCTGATTACCTGGGCTTCAAAAAATCTCTGGCTACAAAAGGCCAGATGGGTATCGCTGCCATTGAATTTATCCGCAGTGCAGCCAACAAGGAATTCGCCAAGAGCAAACACTTTACACCTTCTGCTAAAATTGCAGATTTGGCAAAAATGGCTGAGCCTATTGTATCCATCGGAAATCAGACCGGAGAGGGATGGTTCCTTACCGGGGAGATGATGGAGCTGATTCACGGAGGCACTCCAAATATCGTATGTATCCAGCCCTTTGCCTGTCTGCCTAACCATATCGTAGGAAAAGGCGTTATCAAGGCTATCCGTAAGGATTATCCGGATGCCAATATAGTGGCCGTTGACTACGACCCTGGAGCCAGCGAGGTAAATCAGTTAAACCGAATCAAACTTATGCTGTCTACGGCATTTAAGAAAATACAGCAGTAAAAATAGAAATGCAGCAAAAAAGCAGCCTGTGTTTTTCACTTCAACCTTGTGAAACACGGGCTGCTCTTTTTTTATTCCTGCGAGCAACGAGCCAAGCGAACATGCTTGCATCGGGGTATTTGACTATTTTAAGATATGCAGTTTTTCTGCCACCCTGACCAGGATTCCTCCACCGGGCAGTCCCAGCAGCTGTTCCCTGCTGACCTTAGCCACCAGCAGATAAACCAGAAAATAGATACAGGCTCCGATACCAATAGCCGGAACTAATGCAAGAAGGTTTGCCCCCGGCAGGTCCTT
The DNA here is from genome assembly GCA_902476765.1 of uncultured Blautia sp. Lineage (GTDB taxonomy): Bacteria > Bacillota > Clostridia > Lachnospirales > Lachnospiraceae > Blautia. Next base: position 8,939 of record CABSEJ010000061.1, on the reverse strand, counting down.
CACCAGAAAATATACGCCCCGGTAAATAAGGAATGCTGCGATTCCCATAGGAATGGAAGCCAGAAACGGAGGAAGATATGCTTCTTTCCATGGATTCTTATAATCCAGCTCCTTCCGCATAGCCATATGGTTCAATACACACATCACCAAAGCGTAAACAATCATAGCCGCCACTACGCTGTAAATTCCCAAATCGGTAAAGAACATCAGGACTACCATGACAATAATATCCAGCACAAGGGCAACTGCCGCATGAATCATTGGCACCTGGGCTTTTCCAATACCCTGAAGTACGCCATTGGAAATATTAGACATACCATTCATGATAACCGTAATAATTCCCAGCATCATCAAATATCCGGCTACTCCCTGAGTGGACGGGAACAACAGCTTTGTCACCGGCCCGGCCAAAACGAAAAGGCCTACTGCACAGGGAATAGAAATAAACATACTGAGCCAGGTGGCCTTATCAATCTTCTCTTTGGCCTCCCGGATATTTCCCGTGGCATAGGCCCCGGAAACCTCCGGAAGCATAGACGTAGGCGCTGAACTGGCCAAAGTCAGGGGAATATTGATTAGTGTCATAAAATATCCGCACTCAGCATACAGGCCTTCAATAATATTACTGTCCAGGCCCCGGAGACCAGATACAGAACTGTAAATTCTGCTGTTAATATATGTATTTACATTGTAGAGAAAGGAGCTGAGAATGATAGGTGACACAATCAATACAATGTTCTTCATTACCGAGCGATAACTTTCATCTACAGATTTTACATCTCGTGCTATTTTCTTCTGGATGGTTTTCCGGTTGACGCTATATACAAACAGCATAAAAATCAAAGCCATCAAAACCCCTGCTCCGGTTCCCATGGTAGCTCCCGCCGCACTCCAGCTTCTCAGCGTATCCACAGGAGCATCTGCAAAATGGTGTACCATTACATTGGCCATTACCAAAGCCACCACGGCCACAGCTATCTGCTCTAAAATCTGAGACAGTGATGTTGGCAGCATATTCCGGTAAGCCTGGAAATAACCTCTGAAAACACCCAGAATACCGGAAAAAAAGATAGTCGGTGCCAGAAACTGAAGAGCCAGTCTGGCATTTGCCATACTATCGGGAATCAAAAGGGGGGCACCTACGACGCAGAAAACAGCTACCACGCCGCCTACAACTACAGCATAGAGCAAAGCGCCTTTAAAGATTCTCTGGGCGTCCCGATACCGCTTAAAAGCAATTCTCTCTGCCATGATTTTCGACACTGCCTGAGGAATGCTGAAGGATGCAATCATAAGCAAAATGAAATAAACATTCTGGGCAAAGCTGAAGCATCCGAAGCTTTCATTTCCCAAGGTAGCCGACAAAGGACTTTTGTAAATAAGTCCGATTATCTTTGAGATTAAAGCAGCCACCATCAGAAAGGAAGCGTTTTTTACCAATGTATTATCATTCTTCCCCATGTCTATCTCTCCTGCCTGTTCTCAATCTGCCAGTCAATGGGTTCCAGTCCATGGGCCCTCAAAAACTCATTGGTCCTGCTAAAGTGCCTGCACCCGAAAAATCCCCGGAAAGCCGAGAGAGGGCTGGGATGAGGAGCTTCCAATATTAAATGCTGAGGATTATTCAACATAGCCTTTTTCATCTGAGCCGGCCTTCCCCACAGCAGGAAAACCATTGGCCTGTCCTGTTCATTTAACACACGAATGGCCGCATCTGTAAATTCTTCCCAGCCCATTCCTCTGTGAGAGTTGGCCTGGTGAGCCCGCACCGTAAGCACGGTGTTCAAAAGCAGCACACCCTGTTTGGCCCATTTTTCCAGATACCCGTTATCTGGTATATAACAGCCGCAGTCCTCATGCAGCTCCTGGTAGATATTCACCAGGGAGGGGGGAATCTCCACCTCCGGCTTCACAGAAAAACAAAGTCCATGGGCCTGTCCGTCGTTGTGGTAAGGGTCCTGTCCCAGAATCACCACCTTCACCTCATCCAGAGGCGTCAGATGAAAGGCATTAAAAATATCGTCAGGAGCAGGGAAAATCTTTCTTCTCTGGTATTCCTGTCCGATTTTTGTAAACAATTCTTTATAATACGGCTTCTTAAATTCAGGCTTCAAAGCCTCCAGCCATTGTCCCTGTAATGGCGGCATTTTCTATTCCTCCCGTACCTGTAATCACAGATAGGGCAACTATAAAGCCGCTCTTCTCCCGGCCGGGTTCCGAAAGCAGCTTTACACCTGCCCCATGAATTACAGTTTTTTACATTTCTTTAGTTTAACAGAATCATAGAAAAAAATCAAATCATAGAAGTCATTTTTTATATTTCCACATCTGCACTCTGCAGCTCTAACCAGAATTCCACTCCGTTATCGTAATTTATCACGCCGCATTTCTGATTCATACTATCCATAATAGCCTTTACAATAGACAGGCCGATACCACTTCCCCCGTACTCCCTTGTTCTGGCCTTATCCACCTTATAGAATTTTATCCAGATTTTATCTAAATCTTCCTGGGGAATAGGTTCCCCGGTATTAAAGACAGACAGCCTTACAAGTCCCTTTTGTCTTCTGATTTTCACCTCTATCTTTTTTTCGAAATCCACATGGTTCAATGCATTGGAAATATAGTTGGTAACTACCTCCTCCAGCTTAAACTCATCTCCCCACACATATACCGGCTCCTGGCAGACAAATTCCAGGCTGGCCTCCTTCTGGTCTGCCAGAATCTGGGCAGACTGCACCACGCCCCGGACCAGCTCTGCCAAATCGAACCGCTCCATGGTTACCTTGTCATTGCCGAATTCCAACTGATTCAGGCTCAGCAGCTTTTTCACCATGTTATTCATTTTCCCGGCCTCATCAATAATCACGTCACAGTAAAAATCCCGGCTTTCCTGGTCATCGTTAATACATTCCTGAAGTCCCTCTGCATAACCCTGAATCAAAGCGATAGGCGTCTTTAGCTCATGGGAGACATTAGAGAGAAATTCCTTTCGCATCTCATCAATCTGAGTTTTCTTTTCAATATCCTTCTGCAGCTCATTGTTGGCTGTTTTCAGTTCGGAAATCGTCTGCTCCAGCTCCCTGGACATTTTATTCAGGTTATTGCCCAGGATTCCGATTTCATCCTGGCTGGGATTGGTGTATTTTACATTAAAGTTCAAATTAGCCATCTCCTGGGACAGCAGGGTAAGAGACTGAAGAGGCCTGGTGATTTTTCTTGACATAAACCAGATAATCACCGAACTGATACATATGGTAATCAATCCGATATAAAGATAAAAGACATTGGAAATCCGGGCGCTTTCCTGAATACTCTGTATAGGAGTATTCAGAAGAAATCCGGCGCTATTATCCAGCCTTCCGAACATATTGATAGCGTCTGAAGACTGGTTGTCTCCGGTTCTTTTCTCCAGAATATAGCTGTCCGTGGTCTCCAATATCTCATGTTCTCCCTTAAAATTTCCGGGCTGTCCAAACTGAAAAATCACATACATAGTATAAAGAGAATACATAGAGTCTGCATCCTTGGCAAAACTATATAAAGGCTTAGAAGTTCCGGAATCTACAATCATTAAAGAGAGATTGTGCGCTGCCAGGTAATCTGCAAATTCCCTGGTATTCAGCGAGCTGTATTCTGTCACACCGTTTATGGTTTTGTAAACTTCCTTTAAAGAATTTTCCTTATTGGTAGTATAAATTTTCTCCAGAAAAAAAGTATTGACCAGCAGCATGGCCGCCAGGGAAAGAGACATAATTCCAATAAAAGTAACGGCCAGTCTGACACGAATGGATTTTTTCATCAATTTCATCTTTACACCTCAAACTTATAGCCCATTCCCCAAATAGTTTTAATATATTCTCCCTTATCTCCCATTTTGCTCCGCAGCTTTTTCACATGGGTGTCAATAGTCCTGGCGTCCCCAAAATAATCGTAATTCCACACAGAGTTCAAAATCTTTTCCCTGGAAAGGGCAATGCCCTGATTTTCCAGAAAATAAGTCAAAAGCTCAAACTCTTTGTAGCTTAACTCCATAGGCTTTCCGTCAATTGCCGCAATATGAGCAGATTTGTTGATTTCAATGCCTCCTGCGCTTAAAATATCCTCGCCTCCTCTGGCGCTGGTCCTCCGCAGAATGGCTTCCACCCTGGCTACCAGAATCTTAGGACTGAAAGGCTTGGAGATATATTCATCCACTCCCAGCTCAAAGCCCAGCAGCTCGTCTCTTTCGTCTCCTCTTGCGGTAAGCATGATAATAGGAACCTTGGACTCCCTGCGGATTTCCCGGCAGACCTCCCAGCCATCCATCTTAGGCATCATCACATCCAGGATAATTAAATCAATATCCTTGTCCTCATAAAAAATATCCAGGGCTGCTTCTCCGTCTCCGGCCTCCAGAACCTCAAAATCCTGCTTCACCAGAAAATCCCGAACCAGCTTTCTCATCCTGCTCTCGTCATCCACGACCAATATCTTACATTTATCCATACTATCCTCTCCTTTGCCTATACTGTAACAAAAAATTTTGTCCTATTTGTGAAAACCAGAGGCTTAGTTTTCGGCTGTTTCGGTTTTATTATACTTATTTTCTCATTTAGCGTCCAGGAGATTCTAAGGAATTCTCCAATCTACATCCTTCCGGAATCACATATCCGCAGAAATCACAAATACTGTCTCCTACCGTAAGTCCATCCTTTAAAAACACCTCAATTCCATCTTTTTCGTAACATTTCGGACAGTCTATTTCCACAATGGTTTTCATATTTCTTACATCCTGGCAATCAGCAAACATACTCATAACTTTCTGCACCTCCATCCTAATTAAATCCCCAGCTTTTCCAGAATCTCCTGCAAGGCTTTCCGCACTGGAGAATCCTCTGGAAGCATTGGCTATCGCTCTAACTTGGAATTTCCAAGAGAGAGTTTTCCTGTCTGAAAATCACATTTCCCTTCTTTTCTATGTCCTGGGGATTTCTTCCCTGCAAACGTGCCACGGCAGGCTTTAGCATTTCCTGATACGCACGATTTTCCTGTGAAAGCTTTTGCGGTTTCATAGTTTCATTCATCTGGCATTCCTCCATTCTCATGAAAACAGGTTTTCCTATCTGTTTATCTCTGTTTATCAGACTTGTACCTTACTTGATATGAAAGCTGCAATACGGCTTGTTGTTATTTTATAAATAACTCCTATTTCAAAATAGCACATTCTTACTGAAAAAGCAAGGGTTTAGATGATTATTGTTATTTTTATTCTAACACTCATTAACCTTAATCCTTCAGACATACAGATGTTAATGGGGGTTTTTCAAAAACTGATAGAAAAAGGCGCAACCGTAGTTGTGACTGAGCATGACTTAGATATGATTTCCAATGGGGATTATATTCTAGATATGGGACCTGGCGGCGAAAAATCCGGAGGACAGATTGTGGCATCCGGCACCCCGGAAGAAATTGCAGAAAATCCAAACAGCCTGACAGGACGGTATTTAAAGGATATGCTATAAATTCTCTACAAAATGATTTTCATATTGATTCCAGTATTTCTTATATACGAAATCATCATTGCCGTCAAAATTCAACTGGTACATCCTGAATATAACGGGGAAATTTTTAGGCTGCCACTGTTCTTCGTAGGAATAGCAATACCGCATCCCCACCTTTTCCATAACCTTGCCGCTTCGGGGATTCTTGCGGTCATGGGTCGCAGTGATATAGGGCAGGCCATCTTTTTTCACCTGCTCTACAACTGCCTTTCCTGCTTCTGTAACAATCCCCTGATGCCAGAATTCCTTGCGAAGCCCATAACCGAAATCATGATGTTCTTCCATGTCTACTTTTATGTAACCGACAGGGATATTATCTTTCTTTAGACAGATGGCATAGGCATAGCCCTGTGGTGCTGCATAGACGGTTTCATATCTCTCTTCATAAAATTTCTTTGTCTCTTCTATATCTTTCATCGGATACCAAGGCAGAAATTTATTGACTTCTTCATCCTTTAGAATCAGAAAAAGTGCTTCCATATCTTCTGTTGTAAATTTTCTCAGAATCAAACGCTGAGTTTCTAATGTAGGTGTATTCATAGTATTTTTTCCTTTCTTGTTAAACTTATTTCTGACGGATTCCTGCCGCCCCGTCTGCCAGAACCTTTGCTATATCTTCTATTTCCTTGGGGAGAAAATTATACTGATTATTGATTCCGATATATCTGGGTTTGGGAAGGCTCAACGTCAGTTTCCAGAAAGGTTCCTGTATAAACATAGGGGTGTTTTGTTTATTGTGCGCCACTTTTTAGAATGTCAAATTTATTTTACCGTATAATTTGTATTTCTTGCTTTTCCATTTTGCTTCAGCAAATTGTTTTTCACCATTTTTCTTATAGTTCTTGTAGCCGTAGATGCGCTTACTTCTAATAATCTGACTGTGTCATTTTTTGTAATAACTCCATGTATTTGAGCATATTCCAATATTTTCTTTTCTTCATCGCTCAATTGTTTTCCTGGCTCTCTTTCGGAGTTTTTAGTGACTTTTCCTTGCAGTGCATATTCATTTTCTGTCGTGTACTTTGCATTAACGTTCGGCAATATAATCTTAAAAGCATTCTTTGTAACTTCAATCTTTGGCTTTTCTTCCTTGTTTTCGTATACCTTCATAATTTTTCTCATTCCAGTGCCATAAGCCTCAATCAAACGGAGTCGGTAAAATACATTTGCAAGGTTCTGATTTCGGCATACAGAAATGCCTAGCATAATATCCTCTAACTCTATTCCGGGCATCAGTCCTCCTATAGACACAAACTCAATCCGGTCATCATAAATACTGACCAGCGCACTGGCGCTAAAAGAATAGTCCCGGTGAATCAACAGATTTAATAAAGCTTCTCTGACAGCGACTTCCGGGTAATCTCGGATATCAATTCTTAACAGTTTTTCTATCGTTGCACGAGTCTGATTACGGAAATCAATAAAATCATACACTTCATTCATCTGCTGCAGCAGTGACCCTGTAAATTCTCGACGATCTTTAAAAATCGTCTGATCCGTCCCCTGAAAAACGGCAACCTTAATCGTATATACACATTGATCAGACAAAAGCAAGCCCAGGTTACTGTAAAGGTTGTCCTGGTCGATTAACTTTAAAGTACGCATTTGCTGTTGGCCGAATTCTACTTTCCGAAGCTCAAATTCTTTTTTTGCAGCTTCAAATGTGAGTTCCTGGTTTAAGCTACGCATAGTTTCAAAGCGATCTCCATCCGTTTCCTTAATCATACGACGTATGGCCGTATCCGTGGCAGGGACGGAAGAAGCTCCTTGTCTGACGTATACACCTTCTGGACGCATCCCCTTTTGGGCAAGATAGTAAGGACGATCGGTTCCACGCTGAACATCCACAGCAACAATCTCTTTTCCATCTTCCTCTATTGTTTCATAATGCAGAAACATCGTCACATCAGGTTTAATAGCATCTCTTACCATATTACTTATTTGCAAAGATACATCATCAGGATTATTAAGCCCAATTACTTTACCATCATCCCGAACGCCTATATACAGTCTGCCCCCACTACAATTAGCAAAGGCTATAATTTCTTTTTTGATATCATCTACAGCGATTTCTTTTAACTCTATGGTTTCACTTTCCCGAAAAAACATTATACCATCTCCTTTATTTTTATTCGATAATCCTATTATACGAAATCAAGTCAATCAAGTCAACTCACTTTGACTCGATTTTGATTCGATTCATTTGATAAACAGAAAAATGCATCCCCGTACCCAGGGAAAGGCCTCCGCCCCGCAGTGGAAATTCAATTTAACATAGCCTTGCCTATCTGTCAATATGCTGTTATAATTAAACTAACATCTAGGAGGTGATGCCATGAAATATTCCACCAAGGTAAGCGATGCCGTTCATATCCTGGCCTTTATCTCGCTGAACCCAGTGGATTCCCTTTCCAGCGAAAGGATTGCCAAAAGTGTATGTACCAATCCCAGCTATGTGCGGCAGCTTATGTCTGCTCTGCGTAAATATGGTCTGCTGCTGAGTGTAAAAGGCCATCCCCGGCCTGAGCTGGCGAAACAGCCCGGTGAGATAACTCTCCTTGACGTCTATAAGGCAGTAGAGAAAGACAAGCCTTTGCTCCATCTGGACACCCATACCAATCCGGACTGTGGTGTAGGGGTGCAAATCCAGCTTTCTCTTCAGGATTATTTTCATCAGGTACAGCAAAGTGCGGAACAGGAAATGGAGAGAATTACTCTCCAGGATATTTTAGACCGGTACCAGGAAAGATTATCCTATCTCCGGGAAACTGCTGAGTAACCCATTCTGTTCCGGATAAAGGCCAGGTATCTCAAATCAGGGGCTTCTGAAAAAAAGAAGTACCAGAGAAACATCAAAGAAGAGAACTATAGAGATTAGAAAGGAAAATCATTATGGAAAAACAGGTAAAAGAATTTGTTGCAGAAAAAGTAAAAGAATTGATGGCTGCTCCTTCCTGCTGTGCAGAAGCAAAAAAAGCCGGTCAGGACTGGCTGGATGCCCTTGGAACAGAGAAAGAAATGGAGCAGACAAAGTGTCTTCTTGCAGAGCTTGAAGCAGACATTATGCCGGTAGACGGCCTTATTGCTTTCGCAGGCACTGAAACCGCCGTTGAGATTTTCGGTCCGGAAGGTGCAAAAGATATGGCCCGGCATGGAAAAGCTTTAAAGGAAGCCGGCGCAAAATACTGTGACTGCTCCGCCTGCGCTCTTGTAGCAGAAATATTGGAGAAAAAAGACGAAATGCTGTAAGAAATTAGAGACTGGATATTCGCCGACTCCGGTCCTCCGGTTCTGGAGGGTATTGGCCTGATACCTCTGGGTCAATATCCTCCAGAAGAAATAGTATTTCTCTTGAAAAAGAATCCTGCTTTGCAGGATTCTCCGCCTGCGGCGGGT
>CABSEJ010000060.1 GCA_902476765.1 uncultured Blautia sp. | reverse complement strand
AGATATGTTTCTGAGAGAGGAAAAATTCTTCCAAGAAGAATCACAGGAAACTGTGCAAAACACCAGAGAGCTCTTACTGTTGAAATTAAGAGAGCAAGACATATGGCTATCATGCCTTATGTTCAGGACTAATTGAATATTAAAAAGCCCGTACGGTTTGGAGACAGACTGTACGGGCTTTTTTTGCTCCTGGCGCTAGAGCCATGTTCCGGCCCCGGATTTTATGTCTCTTGCGCTAATCCGCTGCATATATGCTGCGTTAAATAGGTGTGTCGCTGTTGGCTAAGGCCTCAAAAGCAGATTTCTGGGCCTTAAGAAGATGTTCCCGCATAGCCTCTGCCGCCTCGTTTACATTTTCCTGGAGCAGATACTGTAAAATCTGAGAATGTTCATCTGCGGTTTCCCGGATACGCTGTTCGTTTAAGCGTCCGCTTAATACCCTAAGCCGTAAATTTTGGGACTGCATATCATTGTAACTGCGAAGGAGATAGCGGTTCTTACATCTTGATACGAAGAAATTATGGAATTGGTTATCCAGTTCAAAAAAGCAATCCTGATTTTTTTCACGGTCCATGGTATAGGCGTTTTCGATATTTTCCGCTATATTATCCAGGATTTCAAGGGGCATATTCCAGCAATAGCTGCGTATAAAGTAGGATTCCAAAAGAATACGGCCTTCAAAGACCATATTGATTTCCGCAATAGTGAGAGGCGATACCTGAAATCCTTTTTTAGGGAAGATAGTTACCAGGTTTTCCTGCTCCAGCCGTCCCAGGGCATCCCGGACAGGAGTACGGCTTACCTGAAATTCTTCACATAAAATATCTTCATTGAGGAATGCGCCGGGGGCGTATTCACAGCTTAAAATTTTATTTTTTATATTTTCATATGCGTGTTGTTTTAAACTTTTCTTTGGCATGTTTCTGTTTCGCCTTTCTAAATAGTGTTCGGAATAATCATATCATTAAATAAAAATGTCGTCAAATATCTGAACAAAGAAGTTTTTCTCCATTACTCGAAAAGAATATAGTTAAAATATATAAAAAATAGGACAGAAAATCGTTAATAATGATGAAAATAACATTTTAATGATGGGGAAGAGAAAAAACAAATTGACAAATAGAATGTTAAATGCTATGTTGTATACAACGATAAATATAATAATGCATACATAAAAACAAAGGAGGAAAAAAATGCAGTCAATGGTAATTGAAGAACCGGGAAAACTGGTTTTGAAAGAGAAGGAAATGCCGGTGAGAAAACAAGGAGAGGCTTTACTGAAATTGTTATATGGAGGAATCTGCGGCAGCGATTTGGGGACTTACAGGGGGACATTTGTCTATGCTTCTTATCCCAGGATTCCGGGTCACGAGTTTTCGGCAGAGATTGTGGAGATTGACGAGAATGACAGAGGATTAAAAAAAGGTATGATTGTCACCTGTAACCCTTATTTTAACTGCAAAACCTGTTATTCCTGCCAGAGGGGTCTGGTAAACTGCTGTACCTCAAATGAGACCATGGGCGCCCAGAGAGACGGAGCATTTTCTGAATATATTACCATGCCTTTAGAAAGAATTTATGACGGAAAGGGGCTTCCGGCCAAAACTTTGGCTTTAATCGAACCCTTTTGCATCAGCTATCACGGAGTCTCCAGAGGAAAGGTAGCAAAGGGAGACAAGGTTCTTGTCATCGGTGCAGGAACTATCGGTGTCCTGGCCGCTGCTGCGGCTAAAGCCAGAGGGGGAGACGTGTATATCGCAGATATTGCAGAGCAAAAGCTGGATTATGCGGTGAAGAACTTTGGACTGAAGGGAAAGATTTTAAATGACAGCCCGGAAAGCCTGGAAAAAAGCGTGGAGCAAATTACCGGGGGAAACGGTTTCGATGTAGTCATAGAAGCCGTAGGGCTTCCCTCCACCTTCCAGAATTGTATAGACTCCGCAGCTTTTGGCGGACGAGTAGTGCTGATAGGTGTGGGAAAAAAGAACCTGGATTTTGATTTTACATTGATTCAGAAAAAAGAATTAAATGTATTTGGTTCCAGAAACGCCCTGAAAAAAGACTTTTTGGAATTGATTGATTTGGTAAAAGCAGGAGAGATTGACCTGGAGAAAATTATTACCAATACATATAAATTTCAGGATGGAGAGAAGGCCTTCCGGGAGTTTTCTGAAAATGCCGGGTCCATGTTAAAAGTGGTGATTGATTTTACAGCATAAAAGGGGGAAAGATATATGTCTCATTCTGCATGGTTATTTTGTGCATTGATTTTGTCAATGGCAGTAATTTTATTTCTGATTTTGAAGGTAAAGCTGAATGCAGCCATTGCGCTGGTGTTGGGAAGTATTCTAATGGGAATCCTGTCGGGAATTTCTACATTGGAAACGATCAACGGTATTAACGAAGGATTTGGAAGTATGCTGAAAGGTATGGGGCTCCCTATCGGTTTCGGCATTATCCTGGGAGAGCTGGTAAGTGCCTCCGGCGGGGCCAAGGTGATTGCTGATGTGATTGTAAAGGCATTTCCCAAGACAAAATCCATTTATGCCATAGGGTTGGCGGCCTTTGTGCTGGCTATTCCTGTTTACTTTGATGTCACCTTTGTGATTCTCATTCCCATCGGAATGGCTCTTATGAAGGAAATCCACAAATCCATTGCTCATGTGGTAGGAGCCATTACTATAGGTGCGGCAGCAGCCCACACCATGGTCCCGCCTCCCCCGGCTCCACTGGCTGCAGGCGAAATTTTCGGCTTTGACACAGGAATTATGATTGGAGTGGGGACGGTAATCGGGCTGATAGGCGTATTTGTTGTTATTTTTATCTATACCCGTATTTTAGACAAAAAGGCGGATTTCTGGAAGCCGGAAGCTGACCAGGCCAGAGAAGGCGTTGTGCTGAAGGAAGAAATACAGCCGGTGAATCCCCCGTCCTTTGCCCTGTCTATGGTGCCTATTTTGTTCCCTATTGTTTTGATTCTGCTGAATACGGTTACAAGCAGCATCATGGGAGAGGCACAGCCTGAAATTTTTCAGTTTTTGGGAGATAAGACAACTGCTTTGCTGGCAGGCGCCATTATCGCTTACCTCATTGGCGTGAAATGTATGGGGGCAAAGGATGCGGAAAAAGCAGCCACAGATTCTCTATCTTCTGCCGGAATCGTATTTTTGATTACAGGAGCCGGCGGTGCTTTTTCCAATATTATTACCATTACAGGAGTCAGCGATGCCATTTCTGAAATTGTCAGCGGACTGACACACAATGTATTTGTGGTTGTTATTCTGGCTTATCTGGTCGGATTGCTGATAAAACAGGTAACAGGATCGGGAACGGTTTCTGCTCTTACCAGTATGACCATCATGTCCAGTGTGGCTCCTGCTGTGGCTATGCCGCCTGTTTTGATTGCCATGGCTTGTCTGGCAGGGACCCTTTTCGGGGCCACAGTGAATGACAGTGGCTTTTGGATTGTCACCAATATGAGCGGGCTGACATTTAAAGGCGGATTTAAAACCTATACCTTTTCGGAAATGCTGGAATCTGTGATTTATCTTGTGATTATTCTGGCCGTAACAGCGGGATATGTGATAATCTTTTAATAGTACCCTTTGTGTGCAAGGTGTGTGCCGTACTCAGGGTTGGTAAGAGGAGAGGTGCAATATGAGAGAAAGACAATTTGTAGCGGATTTGGTCAGCGATGTAAGGCTGCCGAAAATGTTTAAGGTAAAACAAAAATTTCCAAGACCCAGGATTGAGCCGGAAAAGATCCCGGACATCATCCATGAACTGCTTTCAGAGGAAAAATTTGCTAATCAGATAAAACCGGGCATGCGGATTGCCATTACGGCAGGGAGCAGAGGAATTGCAAATGTAGCTCTGACGACAAAATGTATTGCAGATTTTGTGAAGGAAAGAGGGGGAAAGCCCTTTATTGTGCCGGCTATGGGAAGCCATGGAGGAGCTACAGCACAGGGGCAGCGAGAGATTCTGGAGGGCTACGGTATTACGGAGGAATATGTGGAATGTCCAATTATTTCATCTATGGAAGTCAAAAAAATCGGAGTCAACCAGGAGGGCATGGATGTCTTTATTGATAAAAACGCAGCGGAAGCTGACGGAATTATCCTGGGATGCAGGATTAAACCCCACACCGCTTTTCGAGGGCCTTATGAAAGCGGTATGATGAAGATGATGGCTATTGGTCTGGGAAAACAGCATGGGGCGGAAGTCTGCCATGAGGCCGGATTTAAGAATATGGCAAAGTATGTGCCTATGTTTGGAAAAGCAATCATTGAGAACGCTCCTATTTTATTTGCAGTGCCCACCATAGAAAATGCTTTTGATGAAACCTGCAAGATTGTGGCGGTAAATGCAGATGAGATTGAAGAGAAGGAGCCGCCTCTTTTAAAAGAAGCTTTTGCTAATATGCCAAGGATTCTGGTTGACTCCTGCGATGTGCTGGTGGTGGACCAGATAGGGAAAAATTTCAGCGGGGATGGTATGGACCCTAATATTACGGGAACTTTCTGTACACCCTATGCTACGGGAGGGATTCAGTCCCAACGGGTCTGTGTCCTGGATTTAAGCCCGGAAACTCATGGAAACGGAATCGGCCTGGGATATGCCAGCGCCACTACAAAACGAGTATTTGAACAGCTGGACTTTGGGTCCATGTATCCGAATGCGATTACCTGTACGGTTCTTGGAGGCGTGAGAATACCTATTGTCATGGAAAGTGATAAAGAAGCCATTCAGGTCTGTGTCAGAACCTGCAATGAGATTGACAAAAAAAATCCAAGAATTGTAAGGATTCCTAATAGTCTTCATATTGAACATATTATGCTTTCAGAGGCTTATTACCAGGAAGCTTTACAAAATCCTGATTTAGACATTGAAAGCGAACCTGAATATTTAGCCTTTGATGAAGACGGGAATCTGTGGTAACGCAGATAAAACCTTTCATTTTTCATCAGCCGTTGTATATGGCAAGAGAGAGCCGCTGCTTTAGCCAACAAAGATTGGCAAAACAGCGGCTCCTTTTTTAAGTTGTATAATATGAAAAACAATGCTATAATAGAACAGAATATTTTTTTATGGAGGACGATTGAAGGCCGCCTACAGGCGTTCAAGAGCGTGAGCAGGTGAAGAAATGGATGGAAAGATAAAAATTAAAGGCCAGCTTAAATTTTATATGCAGTGGCCGTTCATTCTGACGGTGTTGCTGGTTGTTATGGACGTGCTGGTGTTTACCGTGAATGTGAAGGCGGGAGCTCTGGTGAGCATATTTCTGGCTGCCTATATTCTGATTGTAGTGTTTTTATATTTCCACAGCAGAGCGGTGATAATGAATGAGCTTATTTCCTTTGCCATCCAATATGGACAAGTGCAAAAGGTATTGCTGAAGGAGTTCATTGTGCCTTATGCGCTGCTGGACTACAATGGAAAGCTTTTGTGGATGAACGATTCCTTTGCAGCCCTTTCAGGGAAAAACAGGAGATACCGCAAATCTGTGTCCACAGTTTTTCCGGAGCTGACCAAGGATAAGCTGCCTCGGGAAGAAAGAGCTGAGCTGACTTTCCAGTATGAGGATAAAGATTATAAGGCGGTTATGCGTACCATCTCCATTCAGAAGCTGCTGGAAGAGTCCGGCTTGGTAGAAACAGAGGAGCATAACAACCTGATTGCCCTGTATATATTTGACGAGACAGAACTGAATCAGTATATTCGTCAGAAAGAGGACGAAAAGCTGGTGACAGGTCTTTTGTATCTGGATAATTATGAGGAAGCCTTAAACAGTGTGGAGGAGGTGCGCCGTTCTCTGCTGGTGGCCCTGATTGAGCGAAAACTGAACAAGTATTTCGGCGAGGTGGACGGGCTTATCAAAAAGCTGGAAAAGGACAAGTTTATTCTGGTCATGCGGCAGCGCTCTCTGGAAGAACTGAAGAAGAAGCGGTTCAATATTCTGGAGGATGTAAAAACTGTAAATATTGGAAATGACATGGCGGTGACCATCAGTATCGGTATTGGTATCAATGCACCTACTTATGCCCAGAATTACGAGTATTCCAGAATTGCCATTGATTTGGCTCTGGGCCGGGGTGGTGACCAGGTAGTCATTAAAGATAAAGACCAGATGACATATTTCGGAGGAAAATCCCAGCAGATGGGTAAGAGTACCCGGGTTAAAGCCAGGGTAAAGGCCCATGCGCTGCGGGAGTTTATGGTGAGCAAAGACAAGGTAGTCGTTATGGGACACCGGATTCCGGATGTGGATTCCATCGGCGCAGGTATTGGTATTTACCGGGCCGCCAAGTCTTTGAATAAGAAGGCCCACATTGTGGTGAATAATCCTACCATGTCTGTAAGGCCTATTATCCAGAGCTTTCAGAATAATCCGGACTATGATGAGCATATGTTTATTGACAGCAACGAGGCCAGAGATATTGTAGATGCAAACACGGTTGTTGTGGTAGTGGATACCAACAAGCCCAGCTATACGGAATGTGAAGATTTGCTTCATATGACTAAGACTATAGTGGTTCTTGACCATCACAGGCAGGGCAGCGAAATAATCCAGAATGCAGTGCTGTCTTATATTGAACCTTATGCATCTTCGGCTTGCGAGATGGTGGCAGAGATTCTGCAGTATTTTTCCGACGACATCCGTATTTACAATATTGAAGCTGATGCTTTGTATTCAGGAATTATTATTGATACGAATAATTTCACATCCAAGACAGGGGTTCGTACCTTTGAAGCGGCAGCTTTCCTGAGACGGTGTGGAGCTGATGTGACAAGAGTCCGGAAAATGTTCCGGGATGATGTGAAATCCTATAGAGCCAAGGCGGAAGCTATCCGCCATGTGGAAACCTACAGGGGAAGCTTTGCCCTTGCAGTCTGCCCCAGCGAAGGAATCGACAGTCCTACCGTGGTGGCTTCACAGGCTGCCAACGAGCTGCTGAATGTGGATAGCATTAAGGCTACCTTTGTGTTGACAGATTATCAGAACAAAATCTTCATTAGTGCCAGAGCCATTGATGAAGTGAACGTGCAGTTGATTATGGAACGCCTGGGCGGCGGCGGACATATTAACATGGCAGGCGCCCAGCTTACAGGGGTGACGGTGGAAGAAGCCATAGCCACCCTGAAGGATACCATTGACCAGATGATTAAAGAAGGAGATATAGAAGCATGAAAGTAATTTTATTAGAAGACGTAAAATCTCAGGGCAAAAAAGGACAGATAATCAATGTGAGCGATGGGTACGCAAGAAATATGCTGTTTCCCAAGAAACTGGCTGTGGAGGCTACCCCAAAGAATATCAACGATTTAAAGCTTCAGAAGGCTCATGAAGAAAAGGTGGCCAAGGAAAATCTGGAAGCAGCCAAAGCTTTTAAAGAGGAGCTGGAGACTAAGCAGGTAACCGTAGCCATCAAGGTAGGAGAAAATGGCAGAACCTTTGGCTCTGTATCCAGTAAGGAAATTGCCGAGGCTGCCAAGCAGCAGTTAGGCTATGATATTGATAAGAAGAAAATGCAGCTTGCCTCTCCTATTCGGGAACTGGGCACCAATATGGTTCCTGTCAAGCTTCATCCCCAGGTTACGGCCCAGCTGAAGGTGGTTGTTAAGGAAGCGTAAGAGAAGGGAGTTCCCTCAATATGGAAGAGGCATTGATTAAAAGAATATTGCCCCACAGCCTGGAAGCAGAACAGTCTGTCATAGGCTCCATGATTATGAGCAGAGACGCCATTGTGGAAGCATCAGAAATCATTACAGGGGCTGATTTTTATCAACAGCAGTACGGCATTATTTTCGAGACCATAGTGGAGCTTCACGACGAGGGAAAGGCCGTGGATTTGATTACCCTTCAGGAAAGGCTGAAGGAAAAGGATTTGCCCCCGGAGATTTCCAGTATGGAATTTGTCCGGGAGCTTCTGTCTTCTGTGGCTACTTCTGCTAATGTGAAGTATTATGCGGAGATTGTCAGTGAAAAATCCATGCTGAGAAAGCTCATAAAAACTACGGAAGAGATTGCCAATACCTGCTATTTAGGAAAAGAAAAGACTCAGGATATTCTGGAAATCACAGAGAAAAAAATCTTTGATTTGGTGCAGAACCGGGGAAGTGACGAATTTGTCCCCATCCGGCAGGTAGTTCTGAATGCCATTGAAAAGATAGAAAAGGCTTCCAGAACCCAGGGAAGCGTTACCGGTATCCCTACAGGCTTTATTGATTTGGATTATAAAATGTCCGGCTTTCAGCCTTCGGATTTGATTTTGGTGGCAGCCAGGCCGTCTATGGGAAAGACGGCTTTTGTTTTGAACATTGCCCAGTACATGGCTTTTCATAATCATGTGACAGCCGCTATTTTCAGTCTGGAGATGTCAAAAGAGCAGTTGGTGAACCGTCTCCTGGCTTTGGAGTCCAAGGTGGATTCTCAGAATATCAGAACCGGAAATCTGGAGGACGAGGAATGGGCCAAGCTGATAGAAGGAGCCAATATTATCGGAAATTCCAATCTGATTATTGATGATAAGCCGGGAATTTCCATATCCGAGCTGCGTTCTAAGTGCAGAAAATACAAGATGGAACATAACTTAGGAGTTATCTTTATCGACTACCTGCAGCTTATGACAGGAAGCGGAAGAAGCGAATCCAGACAGCAGGAAATTTCTGAAATTTCCCGTTCCTTAAAGGCCCTGGCCAGGGAGCTGAATGTACCGGTGGTAGCTTTGTCTCAGCTGAGTCGTGCGGTAGAACAGAGGCCGGACCACAGGCCCATGCTTTCGGACCTTCGTGAGTCAGGGGCTATTGAACAGGATGCGGACGTGGTAATGTTTATCTACAGAGACGATTACTATAATAAGGATTCTGAGAATAAAAACATAGCAGAAATTATCATCGCAAAACAGAGGAACGGCCCCATTGGAACCGTAAATCTGGTTTGGATGCCTAACTATACTAAGTTTGTGAATATGAAAAAATAGCCCTGTGTGAAAAGTCAAATACCCCGATGCAAGCATGTCTGCTTGGCTGGTTGTTCGCAGGAATAAAATGTAAAGCAAGATATGGATTAAGACATGAGGTAAAGCACAGAGCAAATTTAGTCTGTGATAGAAATAAAAACCGGAGCAGCCTCTCAAATATAGAGAGACCTGCTCCGGTTTTTCATGCTCAGGGAAAATCATTCATCGTAAATGCTGACGATTTCTCCTTCCAGAATTCGGTTCATATTTTTCACTGCACAGAAGTTACCGCACATACTGCAGGTGTCTTCTTTTTCAGGCTTAGCCTGGGCACGGTAGCGTTTGGCCTTTTCCGGGTCAATGCACAGACGGAACATTTCATCCCAGTCCAGATTTTTCCGGGCTGTACTCATCTGGTAATCCCAGTCAGCAGCCCCGGGAATTCCTTTTGCAATGTCAGCGGCATGGGCGGCTATTTTAGAAGCAATGATACCTTCCTTCACGTCGTCCACATCCGGCAGACGAAGATTTTCTGCCGGTGTTACATAGCAGAGGAAAGCTGCTCCGCTGGCAGCGGCAAGGGCGCCTCCGATGGCCGCCGTAATATGGTCGTAGCCAGGTGCTATATCTGTTACCAGAGGGCCCAGTACATAGAAGGGGGCTCCTTTACAGATAGTCTGCTGTATTTTCATATTGGCTTCAATCTGGTTCAGAGGCATGTGGCCAGGTCCTTCGATGATAACCTGTACATCCTTTTCCCAGGCACGCTTTGTCAGTTCTCCTAAAGTTACCAGCTCTTCAATCTGGGAAATATCTCCTGCATCAGCCAGACAGCCTGGACGGCAGGCGTCACCCAGACTCAGGGTAACATCATATTTCTGGCAGATTTCCAGAATGTGGTCGTAGTGCTCGTAGAATGGATTTTCCTGTCCGGTCATTTCCATCCATGCAAAAATAATAGAGCCGCCCCTGGATACAATGTTAGTCAGTCTCTTATTTTCTTTGAAACGTCCTGCTGTAGCCTTGTTGATGCCTACATGGATAGTCATGAAATCCACGCCGTCCTCCGCATGCATTTCTACAATTTTAATCCACTCCTCTGAGGTGATTTCCTTCAGGGGTTTGTGGTAGTATACCACTGCATCATAGATAGGAACTGTTCCGATGATAGCCGGACATTCGGCTGTCAGCTTCCGGCGGAATTTCTGTGTGTCTCCGAAGGAGCTTAAATCCATAATAGACTCTGCGCCCATCTTTACGGCGTCATTTACTTTTGCAAGCTCCATATCCAGGTCTTTCCAGTCTCTGGAAGTACCCAGGTTTACGTTGATTTTTGTTTTCAGCATAGAACCTACTGCGTTGGGCTCCAGGCAGGTATGCAGCTTGTTGGCCGGAATTACTGCTTTTCCCTGGGCCATTAGAGAACACAATTCCTGGGGACTGATATGCTCTTTTTTAGCGGCAGCCTCCATCTGTGGGGTGATGATTCCCTGCCTTGCGGCATTCATCTGTGTGGTGTAACTCATACTAATTCCTCCCATAAAAAATGTCCATGCCAACCGGGCAGGGACATATAGAATCCATATGTAACATGCTCCCTACGCTGGCATAATCCAAATCAGGTATTACAGGTCGAAGTCTTAAGCGCTTCCTCTCAGCCCATCAGGGCTCCCTGGCTGTTTTTCTCAGTGTATCACCTGTTTTGGGACTTGTCAACGTTTTTTGTCGAACATATTTTCTTGCAAATCAGGACAGGTCTGCTATAATGATTGAGAGAGAAAATGTGAAAGGGGTCAGTATATGGAGGAGACCAGTTACTCGGTTTCTCAGGCAGTAAAGCTTTTGGAAGTCCAGTCTCATGTGCTGAGGTATTGGGAAGAAGAACTGGGGCTGCCTATCCAGAGAAACGGGATGGGACACAGATACTACACCCGATGTGATATTCAGATTTTTCTGAGTATAAAAGAACTGAAGAAAAAGGGGTACTCTCTCAAAGAAATAGGGGAGCTGACTCCTTTTTTCTATAAGAATCCCAACCTGAAAAAGGAAAAAAGGGATAAAGAAGACATCCCTGGAAAAGATAGGCTTAGGAAGGAAAAGGTTAAAGAGGAAAAGACGGGAAAGGAAAGACAAAACCAGGCCAGGGGAGAACGTAGTGCCAGGGGAAAAGGAAAAGCACAGAAGGTGGGAGAGGACAGGCTTCCGCCGGAATTTATGGATATTGTTAGCAGAATGGTGGCACAGCGAATGAAGGAGCAGAGTACGGAAGAAGCCAGATATAAAAGACTGGACGAACGTATCCGCAGCTTTCAGAAGTCACGGCGTGAGGTGGCGGCTGCCGCTGAAAAAAAGAATACCAGGAAAAGAAGACTGAGAAAACGGCCGTAACGGGCCGTCAGTCTATAGTAAAAATGCAGAAAAAGCAAAAAGAAAAGGGGCCGCCAGTAAATGGATGCCCCTTTTTCGCTTCCTTGTATATTAGCCTTCTACGATAGCTTCTGTAGGACATACACCAGCGCATGTTCCGCAGTCTACACATGTATCAGCATCGATTTCATACTTGGAATCTCCTTCGGAAATTGCCTCTACTGGACACTCAGCAGCGCATGTTCCGCAGCTTACACATTCATCAGTGATAACGTATGCCATGACTTTATCCTCCTTATATATTTCTGAATCTCAGGATTCAGTTCTTACGCTTATTCTAATATATTTGTTCCTATAATACAAGTCTTTATTTTTAAACAATCCTGCCTTTAGTGTACAAAGGGGCAAACGCCTCTGCCATGTAATTCTGCCTTTTACAAAATGGAGAAAAACAGTTGAATATGGAAAGGAAAAAGATTATAATAATGTTGTTTCTAAAGCATGTCCTCATTGGACTGAAGGCAGCCCAAGAGTTTCTGCTTTGAAACTGAACTTATATAGTAAATTTTTAAAGGAGGAAATATCCATGAAGGTTACACCGGATATGACTATCGGCGAGCTGATTCGTTTAGACGAAAACATCGTTCCTATTCTTATGAGAGCAGGCATGCACTGCATTGGCTGTCCTTCTGCTCAGGGCGAATCCATTGCAGAGGCCGCAATGGTCCATGGAATTAACGGAGATATGCTGGTAGCTCAGATTAACGATTTCTTAGAGAATAAGTAAATTCTGAAAGCTGCACAGCAATAAGCAAAGCGGAGCAAGTACCTCAGTTCCTGAGAGACTTGCTCCGCTTTGTTTCTAGAAAATTGAACATCTTAGATTTCAGCCAGTTTCTGTAATGCGCCTTCCGGTATCAGGCAGCCTTCATGTTCCATGAAGTAAGCTTCTTTGGCCGGGGAGGAGGAGTGTCCCTTTCCGTACTCTGAGAGCATGTTGCAGACTTTGTTGAAATCCTCAGGTGAGGTTTCTGCCTGATGGAGAATCAGAGAGTAAACTCCTTTTTTCTCATCTTTGTACAGAGCGCTTTTCCCCTGGAAGAAATGGTTCAGTCCGTGGGCTGCATCAATTACCGTATCCAGAGTGGGGAAAATATATTCCCGCATTAAGTCTACACGAATAGGAGTTTCTCCGGCTTCCTCCCGGGAAGGGGTGGCAGATTCCTTTTCTTTTTCTTCCTTTTTGCGTTCAGCGGCTTTGGTCTTTGCCTCATAAATTTTCTGGAAAATATCCAGGATATCGTCTGCACCCTCCAGCTCAATGGATGGGGAAGCAGAGGAGCCTTCGCTCTGACCGCCGAAAGGTGTAAATTTGGAAAAGCGGGTGTCCAGCTCTTCCGGGTCCTCCACCTTGGAAATTATAAGAATAATGCTGTCTGCTGAGACGGGAATCGCCTCGATCATCAGAGGCATGTTATCAGCCTCAAAACCAAATTCGGAATTGGCCTGCTGCATCATATCACGGAAAAGGTCCTTAGCCTTCTCACTGCCGTAAGCCAATTCGCTGAGGCGGATATGCCGTTCCTCCAAATCGGATTTGGTAAGTGTACAGCGTATCTGGTTTTCATTGATTTTTTCTATTTTCATATCATCACATCCTATCTGATTTCTATGGTAACCGAAATATAAAGATGCTATTTTCCTTTATATATTATATACTATGCGGCCTGAAATTGTAAAGAAGGAAATGCTTGCTAATATTTCCGGATGGTGCTATAATATCCCAAGATAGAGAAGGCAGTTCTGCAAATTTTGCAGAAGGAGGTGAAAACTTCAGGGCCTTCGGAATCATTCAGATAATTCTTTTAAGCTTCAGTCATGCAGCGTTCTGCTGCAGCGGTTGGATATGTTCTGTATCACCGCAGGTTTCCAGGTTTTAGAAACGGAAATATTATTTGCGGATTTATGCCATAAGGAATCAGGCAGATATTTTCAGCGTCAGGACAGCCTTTCTCTATCCAGTATATTTAAATGGTGACAGTTTATGCGGGAAAGGAGAAAGCGGGGAAAATAATATATCACGACAAAAACCTGCTGAACAAGTATGAAGAAAAAAGAGCGGCAAAAGCTGCACTGTGAACTGAAATCGTACCGCAGCCAAGGAATTATACTACTGTTAAACGGAAAAGAAAGTACGCCCAAAAGAATTGAAAAAGCCTGCAGTATTGCAGAAACCGGAGAGTACATGCGTGATTATATCCAGGACGAGAAGGGAAGGCTTCAGGGGCTGTCCTTTGATTATGTTAAGACGCTGTGATAATGTTTATAAATCGAAAAAAACTGAAAAAATAATGAAATAAGGGAAGAAACTAATGACGGAAAGAAAAAATATGCTATAATACACATGAGCCTAAAGAGAAAACAAGAGGAGCTGAAGCATGGCAAAAAAAAGAAAAAAAAGACGGAAAAGGAGAGGCAGCAGGCTGGCCCCTGTGCTGGTAATGCTGTTGC
Organism: uncultured Blautia sp.; assembly: GCA_902476765.1. Lineage (GTDB taxonomy): Bacteria > Bacillota > Clostridia > Lachnospirales > Lachnospiraceae > Blautia. The sequence continues at coordinate 3,253 of CABSEJ010000060.1, read as the reverse complement.
TGCTTATTGTGGTAGCCGGGGCAGGCATTATAACCAGTATGCTGAAAAAGTACAGCCCTTCCGATACAAGAATGAGTCTGGCCGATTATTACGGACAGGAGGCTGAGGGAGAGCTTGTGCTGATTTTGCAGGATACGATTCTTGAAGAGAGAGGAAAAATTGCAGATAATACGGCATATATTCCCTATCAGGTAGTAGCCAGGGACATGGGCGGCAGGCTTTATTGGGACCAGGAGAGCGGACAGATGCTGTACACTACGCCTACTCAGATTCAGCGGATAGACCCGGAGACCAGCTTTTATGAAGCCGGAGATGAAACGTTTTCCCGGGATTATACCATTGTGAAGGAAATGGACGGGCAGTATTATATTGCGCTGGATTTTCTGGAAGAGCATATGGAAATCAAGGGAACCCTTTATGAGAATCCTGACCGGGCAGTGATTATCTGTAACTGGGGAACGGTAAATACAGTGGCGGCCAGAGAGGATACGGTCATCCGTTACCAGGGCGGGATTAAAAGTCCTATCCTGTCAGACGTACAGAAGGGACAGGAATTCATTTTGCTGGAACAGCTGGACAACTGGTCCAGAGTTATGTCTGCAGACGGAATAGACGGATATGTGGAAAATAAGGCCCTGGGAGCAGTCCAGGAAACCGAGTATGTGTATGACGGTCCCTACGAGGAGAATTTTACCAGCCTTACCAGAGATTATAAAATCAACCTTGCATGGCATCAGGTTACCTCCGAGGCAGCCAATGGAGCTTTTGAGCAGACGGTAAAGGATTTGCAGGGCGTCAATGTTATTTCCCCTACCTGGTTTTCTGTGACAGGAACAGAGGGAACGATTTCTTCCCTTGCCAGCGCAGAATATGTAGAAAAAGCGCACAAAAAGGGCATGGAGGTCTGGGGACTGATTGATAATTTTGATAAAAATGTAAGCACACTGGAAACCCTGTCTAAAAGAAGCGCCAGAACCCATATCATTGAGATGCTTTTAAGTGAAGCCAAAAGAGTGGGAATGGACGGAATTAATTTAGACTTTGAGGCGCTGACAGAGGAAGAGGCGCCGCATTTTATCCAGTTTGTCAGAGAACTGTCTGTTATGTGCAGAGCCAACAATCTGGTTCTGTCTGTGGACAATCCGGTTCCGCAGTATACTTCTTTTTATAACAGAAAGGAACAGGGGATTGTGGCGGATTATGTGATTATCATGGGATATGATGAACATACTGTTGGAGCGGAAACTGCAGGTTCTGTAGCGTCCCTTCCTTTTGTGGAAGCGGGAATTGTCCAGACTCTGAAGGAAGTTCCTAAGGAAAAGGTGATTAACGGTGTGCCGTTTTATACCAGATTGTGGACAGAGAACAATAATGGAGCTGTGACCAGTGAGGTCTTTGGCATGGATCAGGCAGAAAAATATGTGCAGGAAAAAGGCATGGAAGTATACTGGAATAAAGATGTATCGCAGAATTATGGCGAGCTTGCCACTTCCGAGGGTACACAGAAAATCTGGCTGGAAGATGAGAAATCTCTGGAAGCAAAGATGAAACTGATACAGCAGTATGAGCTGGCAGGGGTAGCAGAATGGAAGCTGGGATTTGAACGGGCAGATGTATGGCCGGTTATCAGCAAATATTTACAGTAAGAAGAAAAAGTACGAGGTGGAGTATTATGGCAGAGTATGAAATGTTTAAAACAACCTTAATGGGTGGATATGACAAGGAAGAAGTACAGGAGCTGATTCAGAAGCTGAAAGATGAAATGGCTGAAATTCAGGTGAATTATAAAAAGCAGATTGCAGACAGAGATGCCAAGATTGCGGAACTGCAGAAGAGAATTGAACTGAAGGAATCTTATCAGGCGCGTATGGAGGAGGACATCAAGGAGAAATACCAGAAGTACATTGATAATTACGAAAGCATTGGAAAGCTGGTCTTTGAAGCGCAGATAAAAGCAGAAAGTATGGAAAAAGAAGCACGGGAAAAATGCGACATTATGATAGCAGAGGCTGAGGAGGAAGCAAAACGCCGCGTGGAGGCTGTGCAGTCTGAAATTGATGACAAACTTTTAGAGGGCAAGAAGAAATATGTGGCTGTTCAGGAAGAAATGAATGGCATTGTAGAATTGATTAATCAGGCACAGAGAAGATTTATGTCTTCTTATAAAGAGGTGCATCACATTATCAGTAGTATGCCTACTTCCTTAAACGATATTGGCGAGGAGAGTGAGCTGGAAATTCACAGAATCGAGATTCCTGATGAGGAGCTGCCAGAGGAAGAGAACAAAGAAGAACTTCATCTGGGAGATACTCAGGAGTTGGATATTATGGACGCTATGGAGGATATTGCAGAGCTGGAAGAGTTTGACGAAGAAGATGAGGAAGATGAGGACAGCAAGCTTGCCCTTCAGATTTCAAAGCTTTTAAGTGAAGAAGATGAGGCAATGCTGGAAGAAGAGTTAGACGGTCTTTTAAAAGAAGAATAAGAGAATAACAGAAAACAGCTTCAGGCAGTTTCCTTAAAGTGGTATATCTAAAGAAAGGAGAGTGGTCTGAAGCTGTTTTTGTCTGTACCAATACAGCAATATTGTCTGAAAGTGCATTAATCCTCTTCGATGATCTGCAGTTCCAGGTAGTCAAAGTCCAGGATTTCAATGAAATTATCCTGCGAAAACCGTACCTTTGAGAATTTCTGGAAGTCTTTGATATTGGACTCCAGCCAGATTGGAGAGGGAAGGTCAAATTCATGGCAAATACAGTCCAGGCAGTGAAAGACCTTTTTGGTTCTGGTATTTTGTGTATCATCGCAGATAACCGTGCTTTTTTGAATACGCGTGTCTTTATAAATATTTCCCATTAAGCGGAACATAGGCATTGTCCTTTCCGTATAGTAATTTCTGTGTTCTTTATTATAAGAAAGATAGGAAGTGGTGTAAAGCCTGTTTTTAAAAGTTTTGCGGCAGGGTTGTATAGATTGCATACGGAAATTGTGAAAATCAGTCAAAATGACGGGATTGATTTAGGGATTGTCCATGCATACAAAGACTTAAAGTAATATTTGGGCATTTGACCTATGGAAAAAAAACAGGGATAGAGGTATACTAATCTCAGTTCAAACGAGAGCAATCGCAAAATTTAGGAGGAAAATTAAAATGGCAAGTTTATCATTACAGCATATTAACAAAACTTATCCAAATGGATTTGAAGCAGTAAAAGATTTCAATCTTGAAATTGCAGATAAAGAATTCATCATC
>CABSEJ010000059.1 GCA_902476765.1 uncultured Blautia sp. | reverse complement strand
TCTGGGGCTGGGCCTGGGAGCGGCCTCTATGGTGAGAAATATCCGGATGAGCAATACCAGAGATATGGAGGAGTACCTGGGGTGCTGCCACAATCCTAAGACTATGCGAAAGGATGTGGAATTTCTGGAAGAACCAAGACAGATGGAAGAATTTATGTTTCTGGGACTGCGGAAAACCAGGGGTGTGTCCAGGAAAGAGTTCCGCCGGATATTTGGCAGAGAGTTGGATATGGTATACGAGAAGGCTCTGGACAAGTGCCTGAGAAACGGAATGCTGAAGGAGCATAGGGACAGGATTTACCTTTCACAGGAGGGGATTTTGCTCAGCAATCAGGTTTTATCTGAGTTTTTATTCCCATAAACAGCGAGCCAAGCGGACATGCCTGCATCGCCGCTAGACTCTTTAAAGCGCCGCCTGCTCCGGGCTGACTGCTAAGTACCAGAATATGTTAATAGAATTTTTATAAAGTTTAATGGTTTCCTTCTGGATTTTAAAGGGCAATTGTGGCACAATAAGTAAGAGTAAAAGATGGGGAGGACATCATGAACATTTTATTTTTTCTTACCCCTAAGGAAGATGTGGCTTACATATATGATTCCTATACTCTGAGACAGGTGCTGGAGAAAATGGAGTACCATAAGTATTCCTGTATTCCTATTATCAGCGAAAGAGGAAAATATGTGGGCACCCTGACGGAAGGGGACTTATTGTGGGGATTGAAGAACCGGAATGACCTGAATCTGAAAGCTGCGGAGGATGTACCCATTACTTCCTTTAAGCGAAGAGCAGATTACACCCCGGTCCGAATAGATTCTGATATGGAAGATTTGCTGGAGAAGGCCATGCGCCAGAATTTTGTTCCGGTAACTGATGACCAGAAGAATTTTATAGGTATTGTAACCAGGAGGGATATTATGCAGTATTTTTGTTCCTCCTGCGGGAAAAAAATAGGAAAAGAGTAGAGATACAGGGCTGCCGCAAAGACGAAATTTCTTTTGTCTTCTGCGGCAGCCCTGGTTTATGATTTTATCCAGAACAAATGTTTGCAAGAGGGCTTCCCATATGATATAATCCAAGGGTAAATGACAAATCAGGAAGTATAAAATAACGCAAAAGGTTAAGGCTATAGAAGTAGTAGAAAGGATAAAATATGGCAATAAAAATGCAGGCAAGGCAGTTTATTAAAATTCGAGGCGCCAACGAAAATAATTTAAAAAATCTGGATGTGGATATTCCCAGAAATGAGCTGGTGGTACTGACGGGCCTGAGTGGTTCCGGAAAAAGCTCTCTGGCCTTTGACACTATTTATGCGGAGGGGCAGAGAAGATACATGGAATCTCTGTCATCCTATGCCAGGCAGTTCTTAGGACAGATGGAAAAGCCGGATGTGGAAAGTATAGAGGGCCTGTCTCCGGCTATCTCCATTGACCAAAAGTCCACCAACCGGAATCCTCGTTCCACAGTAGGAACAGTGACGGAAATCTATGATTATTTCCGCCTCCTCTACGCCAGAATCGGAATTCCTCATTGTCCCAAGTGCGGAAGAGAGATTAAAAAGCAGACTGTGGACCAGATGGTGGACCAGATTATGAAACTTCCGGAAAAAACCAGGATTCAGCTGTTGGCCCCGGTGGTAAGAGGACGAAAAGGCACCCATGCCAAGCTTTTAGAGCAGGCCAGAAAAAGCGGCTATGTGAGAGTGCAGGTGGATGGCAGCCTTTATGAACTCAGTGAGGAAATCAAGCTGGATAAAAATATTAAGCATAATATAGAGATAGTGGTGGACCGTCTGATTGTCAAAGACGGAATCCAGAAAAGGCTGACAGATTCTATAGAGACGGTGTTGTCTCTGGCAGAGGGAAGGCTGGTAGTGGATAGTATGGATGGAAATACGATGAATTTCAGCCAGAGTTTTTCCTGCCCTGATTGCGGTATCAGCATAGATGAGATAGAACCCAGAAGTTTTTCTTTCAATAATCCCTTCGGCGCCTGCCCTTCCTGTCTGGGGCTGGGATACCGGATGGAATTTGACGTAGATTTGATGATACCGGACAAGAGCCTGAGCATTAACCAGGGAGCCATTACGGTTATGGGCTGGCAGTCCTGCACGGATAAGGGAAGCTTCACCAGAGCTATCCTGGATGCCCTGGCTCAGGAATACGGTTTTGACCTGGACACGCCCTTTGAGGATTACCCGGAAAAAATACAGCAGGTGCTGATTCACGGAACCAATGGCAAGGAAGTAAAGGTATATTATAAGGGACAAAGAGGCGAAGGCATTTATGACGTAGCTTTTGAGGGAATCATTAAAAACGTGGAGCGCAGATACAGGGAGACAGGTTCCGATACCATGAAGCAGGAGTATGAAACTTTTATGCGCATTACCCCCTGTCCTTCCTGTAAAGGACAGCGCCTGAAACCGGAAGCTCTGGCGGTGACGGTAGGAGATAAAAATATTTATGAAGTTACATCCATGTCTGTCAGCAGTCTTCAGGAATTCTTAAACCATCTGGCATTGAGTCCAACCCAGGAGATGATTGGGGAACAGGTTTTAAAAGAAATAAAAGCCAGAGTAGGATTTTTGGTAAATGTAGGACTGGAGTACCTTACTCTGTCCAGAGCCACGGGGACCCTTTCCGGAGGAGAGGCTCAGAGAATCCGTCTGGCTACCCAGATTGGCTCCGGTTTGGTGGGCGTGGCCTATATTCTGGACGAGCCCAGCATCGGACTGCATCAGAGAGATAATGACAAGCTGCTGGCTACCTTGAAGCATCTGCGGGATTTAGGAAATTCCCTGATTGTGGTAGAACACGACGAGGATACCATGCGGGAAGCAGACTGTATTGTGGATATTGGACCGGGAGCCGGTGAACATGGAGGAGAGTTGGTAGCCATAGGTACGGCTGAGGAAATCATGGAGAATCCAAATTCCATTACCGGCCAGTATTTAAGCGGGAAGCAGAGGATTCCTGTGCCTGCCGAGAGAAAGAAGCCTACAGGTTACCTGACCATCCGGAAGGCAGCGGAGAATAATCTGAAAAATATTGATGTAAAAATTCCTTTGGGCATTATGACTTGTGTTACGGGAGTATCCGGTTCCGGAAAAAGCTCTCTGGTCAATGAGATTTTATACAAAAGTCTGGCAAAAAAGCTGAATCATGCCAGAACTATTCCGGGAAAGCATAAATGTATTGAAGGGGTGGAACAGCTGGACAAGGTGATAGACATTGACCAGTCTCCCATCGGAAGAACGCCCCGCTCCAATCCGGCTACTTATACGGGAGTTTTCGACCAGATTCGGGATTTGTTCGCCGCTACGGCGGATGCCAAGGCAAGAGGATATAAAAAAGGCAGATTCAGCTTTAATGTAAAAGGAGGAAGGTGCGAGGCCTGCAGCGGAGACGGTATCCTGAAAATCGAAATGCATTTTCTTCCGGATGTGTATGTGCCCTGCGAGGTCTGCCACGGAAAGCGGTATAACAGAGAGACTCTGGAGGTAAAATATAAAGGAAAAAGCATTTATGACGTACTGAATATGACTGTGGAAGAAGCTTTAGGATTTTTCGAGCATGTACCTTCCATTAAGAGAAAAATCCAGACCCTCTACGATGTGGGACTGTCCTATATCCGCCTGGGCCAGCCCTCCACTGAACTTTCCGGAGGAGAGGCCCAGAGAATCAAGCTGGCCACAGAGCTGAGCAAGCGCAGCACAGGAAAGACTATTTATATTTTGGACGAACCTACCACGGGCCTTCATTTTGCAGATGTCCACAAATTGATTGAAATTCTCCGCAGGCTGGCGGAGGGCGGCAACACGGTAGTTGTAATTGAACACAACCTGGATGTGATAAAGACGGCGGACTACATTATAGACATAGGCCCTGAAGGCGGGGACAAGGGAGGAACCGTCATTGCCCAGGGAACTCCCGAGGAGGTAGCGGCAAACCCAGTCTCCTACACAGGTCAGTATGTGTCAAAATATTTGAGATGATTGCCCCTTTTCAAGGAAGGGGAAGTTGGATATAATAAAAAAGGATTGAAATAGGAAAGGGGCAGTGTAAATGGCAGCGTCAGATATTGGAATTGATTTAGGGACAGCCAGTATTCTTGTATATGCCAAGGGGAAGGGAATTGTGCTAAAAGAGCCTTCCGTGGTTGCTTACGATAAAGATAACAATAAAATCAGAGCCGTTGGAGAGGAAGCACGTCAGATGATAGGCAGGACGCCGGGAAACATTGTGGCCGTCCGTCCTCTTCGTCAGGGTGTGATTTCAGATTACGAAGTGACAGAGAAGATGTTGAAATACTTTATTTCCAAAGCTATAGGGAAAAGGGCTTTTCGGAAACCCAGAATCAGCATATGCGCCCCCAGCGGAATAACGGAAGTGGAGAAAAAGGCGGTGGAGGAAGCCACTTATCAGGCGGGAGCCAGGGAGGTTTCCATTATCGAGGAGCCTATTGCGGCAGCTATAGGAGCGGGAATCGATATTACCAGGCCTTTTGGAAATATGATTGTGGATATAGGAGGAGGCACCACAGATGTAGCGGTGATTTCTCTGGGGGGTACTGTGGTATCCACCTCTATCAAAGTGGCGGGAGATAACTTTGATGAAGCTATTATGCGTTATGTACGGAAAAAGCATAACCTGATGATAGGAGAAAGAACCGGAGAAGACATTAAAATTCAGATTGGAACGGTTCATCCTCTCCCGGACCCCAAGACCATGGAGGTAAAGGGGCGGGATACTATTACCGGACTGCCAAAAAGCGTTACCATTACTTCTGAAGAAATCCGGGAAGCTTTACGGGACGCATCCACCCAGATTATGGAGACCATTCACAGTGTTCTGGAGAAAACACCGCCGGAACTGGCTGCGGATGTGGCAGAGCGGGGGATTGTGCTTACCGGAGGAGGCGCCCTTTTGGGAGGCCTGGAACAGTTGATTGAGGAGGAAACCGGCATCAATACTATGGTGGCCGAAGAGCCGGCTCTGGCGGTGGCTATCGGTACCGGTCAGTACATGGAACTTATGAGCAGGATGAACGGAAAATTGTAATAGGCGGTACAGCCGTAATTTTAGAGATACAGAGAGGAAGAGACGTGGAAGAAACCATAGAAGGATATGTGGATCATATCATATTTCGGAACCAGGAAAACGGGTATACCGTGGCTTCCCTGGTGTCAGAGGGAGAAGAGATTACCTGTGTGGGAACCTTTCGCTTTTTAAATGAAGGGGAAACCATACGGGCGAAGGGAGAATTTACCAGGCACCCCTCCTATGGAAGACAGTTTTCCGTGTTCTCCTATGAGAGTGTGATTCCCCAGGACTCTGCAGCCATGGAGCGGTATCTGGGGTCAGGAGCCATAAAGGGAATCGGTGCAGCTTTAGCGGCCAGGATAGTAAAAAAGTTCGGCGACGATACCCTGCGTATTGTAGAGGAAGAGCCGGAGCGCCTGGCTGAGGTGAAGGGCATCAGTGAAAAGAAAGCCAGAGAAATAGCCCAGCAGGTAGAGGAAAAAGCGGATATGCGGCGTGCCATGATGTTTCTGGGGCAGTATGGTATTTCCCAGTCTCTGGGAGCGAAGATTTACCAGCAGTACAAGGAGGACATGTACCGCATCCTGAAGGAAAACCCCTACAAAATGGCAGAGGATATTGTGGGGGTGGGGTTTAAGATTGCGGATGAGATTGCCGCCAGAATCGGTATCCATACGGACTCGGATTACCGGATTCGCAGCGGTATTCTGTACATATTGCTTCAGGCTACGGCGGAAGGACATGTGTATCTTCCTAAAAAGATACTCCTTGCCAGAGCAGAAGAACTTTTGGGGGTACCGGCGGATTATATGGAGAAGCACCTGGGAGATCTGTCCATTGACCGGAAGATAGTGTTAAAAGAAATTCCCGGTGAAGAGGGTCAGGGGCTGGCTGTTTATGCCGGTCAGTATTATCAGATTGAATTGCATGTGGCCCAGATGCTTCATGAGCTGGATGTGAAAGATACGGCAGAGGAAGCCCAGGTTTTGGATAAAATTCACCGTATTCAGAGAGCTTCTGCTATAGAGTTGGACGAAAAACAGCAGGAAGCGGTGATAGAAGCGGTGAAAAACGGTCTTCTCATCATTACGGGAGGACCGGGAACCGGTAAGACAACTACTATCAACGCCATAATCCGGTATTTTGAGCTGGAAGGGTTGGAAATCAGCCTGGCAGCTCCAACAGGCCGGGCGGCCAAAAGGATGACTGAGGCCACAGGATATGAGGCGAAAACCATCCATCGTCTTCTGGAGCTGACAGGAGTTCCCCAGGAGAGCAGGGGAAACGTACATTTTGAGCGTAATGCCCAGAATCCCCTTGCGGCAGATGTCATTATCATTGACGAGATGTCTATGGTGGATATTTTCCTTATGCATGCTCTGCTTTCGGCAGTGGTGACAGGCACCAGGCTGATTCTGGTGGGGGATGTGAATCAGCTTCCCAGCGTAGGTCCGGGAAGTGTGCTGAAAGACATTATCAACTCCCGGTGCTTTTCCGTAGTAGAGCTGGTGAAGATTTTTCGTCAGGCATCCCAGAGCGATATTGTGGTAAACGCCCATAAAATCAACCAGGGAGTTCCTGTGACACTGGATAATAAAAGTATGGATTTCTTTTTCCTGAAGCGGTATGATGCCAATGTGATAATCAGCGTGGTGATTACCCTGATTCAGAAAAAGCTTCCTAAATTTGTGGAAGCAACACCTTATGATATTCAGGTTCTTACTCCCATGAGGAAAGGACTATTAGGGGTGGAACGGCTGAATACCATTTTGCAGCAGTATCTGAATCCTCCCGGACAGGAAAAGAAGGAGAGAGAGCATGGACAGGGACTTTTCCGGGAAGGCGACAAAGTCATGCAGATTAAAAATAATTATCAGATGGAATGGGAAATCAGAGGAGCTTACGGTATTCCCGTGGAAAAGGGTGTAGGCGTATTCAACGGGGATACGGGGATAATCCGGGAAATCAATACTTTTGCCGAAACTCTTACCGTGGAGTTTGACGAAAAGCGGTTTGTGGAGTATTCCTTTAAACAGCTGGATGAGTTGGAACTGGCCTACGCCATTACCATACACAAAGCCCAGGGAAGCGAGTACCCGGCTGTAATCATACCTCTGCTTGGAGGCCCCAGGATGCTGATGAACCGTAATCTGCTGTATACGGCGGTGACAAGGGCAAGGCGCTGCGTTACTCTGGTAGGAGACGAGAAGACTTTCTATGAGATGGAGGAGAACCGAATGGAGCAAAGCCGCTATACGGCCCTGGACCTTTGGATTAAGGAGTGCCATTGAAAAAAAGAACGAAAATAGAATCTGTTTTTTTAGATATACTGTATCCCAGGCGCTGCCCGGTATGCCATGACGTGGCGGCGCCCAGGGGACAGAAAATCTGTACTGGCTGCAGGGAAAAGCTGAAGCCAATCTCAGGTCCCAGATGTTTTAAATGTTCCAAACCTTTAAGGAGGCAGGAGCAGGAGTATTGCGGGGACTGTCAAAAAATCCAACACAGCTTTGACCAGGGAATGGGAATTTTCTCCTATGGTGCTGTTCTTCAGGAATCCCTTTTTCGATTAAAATATGGAAAACGTCAGGAATATGGAATTTTTTACGGAGAGCTGGCTGCTTTTTATGCAGAGAACCTCATCCGGAAATGGGGTGTAAAGAAGGTGATTCCCATTCCCCTTCACAGAAAGAGAATGGAAAAGCGGGGGTTTAACCAGGCGGAAATCATTGCCCGGGCTTTGGGAGATAAACTGGGACTTCCCGTAGATACCAAGGCCTTAAAACGGAAGAAGGATACCTCTCCCCAGAAGGAACTAGACCCGGCACAGAGAAGACGAAATATGAGGGACGCCTTTTGGGCTTCCGACAGTATAAGAGGGGAGACATTGCTGCTGGTAGACGATATTTACACCACAGGCAGTACCATGGATATGGCCGCCCTGGCCCTGAAGAAAGCAGGGGCCGGAAAAGTATTCTTTCTGGTAATTGCCATAGGCGGAGATGTGTAAAGGTCTTGATTCACTTCCTTATGGTATGCTATAATGCAGGGTGTATTATTATGTTGGAAAACGGGAAAGAGGTACTTTATGCTGAACAATCAAAAAATCAAAAAAATGCATAAATTAGCCGTTTATGAATCAGGGAATGGAAAGAAGCATCTTGCAATCAGCAATTATTATAGAAGCGATTATATAGGTATGGCGCTGATAAAGAACTTTTTTTTGACAACCATTGGTTATGGACTTCTTCTGCTGGTTTATGCGGGGTATAAAAGCGACTATCTCATGGAAAATATACATAAAATGAATGTAGCTTTGACGGTTATTGCCGTAATAGGCGGTTATGTCATTATGCTGGTCTGTTATAGTATTTTGACTTATATATACTGTTCTGTCCGGTACCACAGGGCACAAAAAGGCATCCAGGGCTATTATAAGGCTCTGGGACAGTTGAAGAAGGTTTACGACAGAGAAGACAGAAGAAATGGCAGAATAACAGGAAGGGGGACACAGCAGTGACCGCATTGTTAGAATTTAAACAGAAATTGAAAAATTTTTATGGAGAGCATGATAACTGGATAGTTCCTGTAATGAAGTTTCTTCTGGCTTTTGTGCTGTTTCAGGGAATTAATTCTGCTCTGGGATTTTTTGATAAATTAAATAATATTTTCGTGGTGCTGATTTTATCTATCATCTGTGCAGTGCTTCCGGTGAATGCTATGACCGTATTGGCCTGCCTGCTGATTGTGGCCCACTGTTACGGCGTGGGAATTGAAGTGGCTGGTTTTGCCATACTGCTTATTTTCCTGCTGATGATTTTGTTTCTTAGGTTTACTTCCCAGGACAATCTGGCTTTGGTCTTGACTCCGGTGGCTTTTTCCCTGCGTATGCCTGCGGCAGTGCCTATCGGCGGCGGACTTTTGAGAGGACCGGCCTGTGTGATACCTTCCTGCTGCGGCGTTATTTTGTATTATTTTATGGACGCAGTGAAGAACAGAAGCACAGTACTCCAGGGCAAGGAGACAGAAGCAGTGGAAAAACTACAGCTGCTTTTGGATTCTCTGATGAAGAATCAGGAGATGTGGCTGAATCTTCTGGCATTTGCTGTGGTACTTATGCTGGTACACCTGATTTCCAGAAGCTCTTTTGATTATTCCTGGAGAGTGGCGGATGCAGCTGGAGCCGTGGCCTATATTCTGATTATGATATTAGGCGGTATGTTTATGAGCGTCCGTATCAATATGGGAAGTGTTATCCTTGCAGGTGTACTTTCTGTTATTGTAGGTCTTGTGATAGAATTTGCAGCCCTGGGAATCGACTATTCCAGAAGTGAGGTTACCCAGTTTGAAGATGATGAGTATGTATATTATGTAAAAGCAGTGCCTAAATCCTTTGTAGCCCAGACAGAGAAAAGTATTAAAACAATATCTTCTGAGCCGGTTAATAAGGAGGAGGCTCCGGAAGAAGCAGATGAAGCTATTCCGGTGGAACGTGTGGAAGAGGAGAACTTTGACTTTGAAAAGCAGTTAGAGGAATCCTTGAAGGATTTATAGAAACGATAGAAGCGGGAGTATTAACAGAAGAAAGGGGGAGGGGAGCTTATGGGAAATCTATCCTCGTTTTTAAATGAGTATGTGGGTAAGCTGACGCTGCCCAATAGGATAGAATGGTATGACATTGTGGAAATTGTAGTTATTGCCTTCTTTGTCTACCAGTTTATGCTTTGGATACGAAATACCAGAGCATATTCTCTTTTAAAGGGAATTCTCATTGTCATGGTATTTATATTCATTGCCTATATTTTGAAGATGAATACCATTTTGTGGCTGGTTTATACAGTGGGCGGATATGCTATCACTGCTATTTTAGTTATTTTTCAGCCGGAGCTTAGGAAAGCCTTGGAGGAATTGGGACATAAAAATATTGTCAGCAACCTGATTCCTTTTGACTCCGGTAAAAAAGAGCTGGAAGGCCGTTTCAGCGACAGGACGGCAAATGAGATTGTAAGAGCCAGCTTTGAGATGGGTGCTGTGAAGACAGGAGCGCTGATTGTTATTGAAGAGGAAACCATATTAAACGATTACACCAGAACGGGTATTTACCTGGACTCCCTTATCAGCAGCCAGCTTTTAATCAATATTTTTGAGCATAACACGCCCCTTCATGACGGAGCCGTGATTGTGAGAGGCGACAGAGTAGTGGCTGCTACCTGTTATCTGCCTCTGTCGGATAATCTGGACTTGAGCAAGAATCTGGGAACCAGACACAGAGCCGGAGTGGGTATCAGTGAGGTCAGTGATTCGCTCACTATCATTGTTTCAGAGGAAACCGGCAGGGTATCTGTAGCTAAGGGAGGACAGCTTAAGGTAGGGCTTACTAAGGACGAGCTGAAGGAAATCCTGGAGCAGGAACAGAATAAGACTGAAACAGATAAGACAAAGCGGAGAAGATGGAAGGGATGGGTGAAGAATGAGAAAAAGTCTGATGAATAAAACAACCTTAAAGATTCTCTCTCTGCTCATTGCTGTTTTGACATGGCTGATGGTTCTGAATATTCAGGACCCTGTAAGGCAGTATACTTTCCGGGATATTCCTGTGACCATTGTAAATGATTCTTATCTCACCAGTGAATTTCAGATTCCCCTGCTGGTAGAGGGAAAAGATACGGTAAATGTCAGGATACAGGCAGCCACATCGGTTTTAAAAGAGCTGGATAAGGCGGACATAAAAGCAGAGGCGGATATGACCCAGATTATTTCCATGAATACAGACCCCTATATGGTACCTGTTCGGGTGACCTGCGAGGGTGTTTCGGAAGAAGATATCACGGTGACTCCGGCTAACATTCCTATTGAGACGGATAAGCTGACCAGTGAGGAAATGACAGTTTCCACCTCTACAGGACAGACAGTACCGGATTCTGGCTACGAAGTGGGAAAAATGACAGTCAATCCGGAAAAGGTAACGGTTTCCGGACCAGGGGAACTGATAAACAAAATCGACAGAGTGGTGGCTGATGTGGATGTGTCCGGAATGAGCCAGAGCGGCAGCGTCCAGGCAGGGCTGCATATATACGATAAAAATGGAGACGAGCTGTCTGACAAGCAGATGTCTTATTTGGAGCTGCGGGAAATCAGTGACCGGACGGTAAGTGTTAACGTGGATTTGTGGAAGGTGCGCCAGGATATTGCCATAGAGGCGGAGTATTCAGGAACACCGGCCTACGGATATGAGGTATCCGGGGTAAGTACAGTACCGGATTCCATCAATCTTGCAGGAACAGAGGAAGCTTTGGCCAATCTGGCGGAGAATGGAAACACTCTTACTATTCCAGGCAGTTATATTGATGTTTCCGGTAAGAATGCAGATTTTGAGCAGACTGTGGATATCACGGACATGCTTCCGGATAATGTGAAGCTGGTGAGGGATACCAGCAGCTCAGTGGTAGTTACGGTGAAGATTCTGCCTTATAACAGCAAGGAATATAACATTCCTGCCACTTCCATAGATAAGAGCAGCAAACCGGAAGATATGACAGTGGTGATATCAGACGAAAGCATTACTGTGAGGGTTAAAGGAAACAGGGAAGCCTTGGATGAATTGAAGGAGGATGACATTAAGCTGAAGATAGACACCAAGAGCTATACAGAAGAAGGAGAGTATCAGGTGCCGGTCAGCGTTACATTGCCCAGCGGATGTGAACTGGTGGACAAGGTGACGGTAAAAGTAAAATTAGTCCAATCAGCGGAAAAGCAGCCAGGGCAATAACAACAAGGATAGGAAGTGAGACTATGACCAGTCAAAAAGTAAGGATTAAAAATCCTACAGGCCTTCATCTTAGGCCTGCAGGTATATTATGCAAAGAAGCGATGAAATTTAAATCTTTTATATCTTTTCATTTTGCAGGCGGAACGGCTAACGCCAAGAGCGTATTGAGCGTACTGGGGGCCTGTGTAAAATGCGGAGATGAAATTGAACTGGTATGTGAGGGAGAAGATGAGGAAGCTGCTTTAAAAACCTTGGTGGAAGCCATTGAAAGCGGATTGGGAGAATAAAGTAAGGCTGTCGCATTAAACAGAAAAACAAAGTTTAGTGCGGCAGCTTTTACTGGCTTACATGAGAGACGGAGGTAACTTAGGATTATGGTACATAATAAGATAAAAGCAGGGTTAAGGGATGGGATTCCTATTGGACTGGGCTATTTTTCTGTAAGTTTTACTTTTGGAATGTTGGCTGTAAAAAGCGGAATTTCTCCTTTCCATGCGGTGTTGATTTCACTTCTGAATCTTACTTCAGCAGGACAGTTTGCGGGATTGACCGTAATCGTTTCAGGTGCTTCTCTTTTGGAGATGGCTTTAACCCAGTTGGTCATCAACATTCGGTATGCGCTGATGTCCGTATCCCTGTCCCAAAAGCTGGACGCATCTGTGAAGGTGAGGCAGAGGCTACTGATAGCCTATGGAAATACAGACGAGATTTTTGCGGTGGCCAGTGCCAAGCCGGGAACGCTAGGAAAATGGTACATGTACGGTCTGATGCTTATTCCCGTGGCAGGCTGGGTAGGGGGAACCCTTACAGGAGCAGTGGCCAGTACCCTTTTGCCGGCAGCTATTATCAGTGCTTTGGGAGTAGCTTTGTATGGAATGTTTATTGCCATAGTAGTTCCGGTAGCCAGGGAAAGCAGAGAGGTTCTTTTGGTGGTGGCGGCAGCCTTGATGCTCAGCACGGCATTCTATTATCTGCCGGTTTTAAAGGAAATTTCTTCCGGATTTTCCATCATTATATGTACAGTGGCGGCAGCAGCTTTGGGAGCCTGGCTGTTTCCTGTGAAGGAGGAAGAATTATGATATACGCATATATTTTTGTGATGGCAGGAGTTACCTATCTTATACGAATGCTGCCCCTTACGTTGCTTCAAAAGAAAATTTCCAATGTCTATATTCGTTCTTTTTTGTACTACATTCCTTATGCCTGCCTTACGGCTATGACTTTTCCGGCGATTTTGTATGCCACTCAATCTCCGGTATCGGCTTTGGCCGGATTGCTGGCAGCGGTGGCTCTGGCATTGAAAAAGAAGAGCTTGGTAACAGTGGCTGTTTTTGCCTGCGGGGCTGTATTTGTGGTTGAGAGAATAATGGAAATATTATCCATATACTAACCGTTCCCACTTTCTGCATTTTATGCCGAAAATGAAGAATACTGTACATAGAACGGGGAAAACCTTGAATAACTTTGTGATTACTGCTACAATGGAGCCATATTCTTTTCAACAGGACAATGTAGAAATAAATCAGATAATAATGCCATAAAGCCGGATACCGGGGATTAGAAGAAAGGAGAGGGCATGCAATTAAAGTTAACGACGGATTACGCAATTCGCACAATTATTTACTTAGCTACTCAGAGTGGAATCACGTCTGTAGCTGAAATAGGAAGCAAAATGGGAATATCTGAGAATTATCTTATGAAAGTTTTGAAGTTACTGAAGGATGCTGGCTTAGTGGCAGGTTATCAGGGAAAGAGAGGCGGTTACGCTATTTCCAAAAAACCGGAGGAGATTTCCTTGTGGGATATTGTAGAAGTTATGGAGGGTACTACCAGAATTAATCGATGTCTGGAAACAGACCATTTTTGCAGCAGAAACGGGACGGATTCTTGTATGGTAAGAAAATATTACCAGGGGCTTCAGGAACAGATGGAGCAATATTTGTCCGGTATAACCATAGATAAGGTTCTGAAGGGGGAAACTACAACCTGAAAATTTGAGGAAGAAAAGTGATTATCGGATTTACATATGTTGAAATATACTGTATGAAGAGAAGAAATTCAGGGCTGCCGTTTGTGCAGCCTTTTTATAATGGAAGTATACGCTTATCCAGAGAAGGGAATGGAAAATAATAGAAAATTTCTTGACAGAATGGTTAGCAGGAGTTAACTTATATTCTAAGAGAACTATTTTTTTAAATATCTATTATGCCCCTTTGCTGTATATAGGGGTTAGAAAAATCTAACTTATAGCTCTCTTAAATCATAGTAAATGAAAGAAAAGGAGGAAAAATGAAACAGCACAGATTTTGGGCCTGGGCAATGCTGTTCTGTCTTGGAATGACATTTTACACAGGTTACAAGCACAAATAAGAAAAACAGTAGGAGGATTTAAAAATGTTACATGCAGAATTGATGAAAAAAGCGGCTCTTTTCGCAGGCGGCGTATTATTTGGAACAGCAGGAGTGAAGCTTCTGGGCAGTAAGGATGCCAAAAAAGCTTATGTGCAGGCTACGGCTGCTGTATTGAGGGCAAAGGATTGTGTAATGGATACCGTAACAGCAGTGCAGGAAAATGCGGAAGACGTTCTGGCAGAGGCCAAGGAAGTAAACGAGAAGCGTCAGGCTGAGGAAGTCTGCCCGGAAAAAGCATGTACAGAAGAAACATGCAAAGAAGAACAGGAAGCTGAAGCATGCGAATAAGTATTTTGCACGAAATCAAAGGAAGAATCCGCTTTGCCACAGACAGAAATAAGCTGAGCTTTCAAGAGGCAGATATACTTCTGTATTATATGAATTCTCTTAATGGGGTCAGCTCTTCCAAGGTTTATGAACGCACCGGACATGGGGTGGTCTGTTACAGAGGAAGCAGAGAGGAGCTTTTGAAGGCTCTGGCGGATTTTTCCTTTGAGGATGAGGAATGGAAGAAACAGGTTCCTGACAACACTGGACGTGAGCTGATGAACCTTTACAAGGAAAAGCTAGTGGCCAAACTAACGGTTCATGCTCTGTGTAAGGTATTTCTTCCGGCTCCTCTGGCTAAAATTAAAGCTCTGGTGCAGTCCTGGCATTTTTTAAAGGAAGGTCTTCGGTGCATAAGGCACAGACGCCTGGAAGTGCCGGTACTGGATGCGGCAGCTATCACTATGTCCCTGGCCCGGGGAGATGTGAATACAGCAGGTTCTATTATGCTGCTTCTTGGAGTAGGAGAGATTCTGGAAGAATGGACCCATAAAAAGTCTGTGGCAGATTTGGCCCGCAGTATGTCTCTGAATGTAGAAAAGGTATGGGTAAAACAAGGCGAAGCAGAAATACTCACCCCCTTAGAAGAAGTGAAGGAAAATGACTTGATTTCTATACATATGGGAAATATGATTCCACTGGACGGGATAGCGGTTTCCGGAGAAGCCATGGTGAACCAGGCTTCTCTTACAGGAGAATCTCTTCCTGTGAAAAAAGAAGAGGGGGCTTATGTCTATGCCGGAACCGCGGTAGAAGAAGGGGAACTGCTGATTTGTGTCAAACAGTCCGCAGGTTCCACCAGGTATGAGAAAATTGTAGCCATGATTGAGGACTCAGAAAAATTAAAGTCTTCTCTGGAAGGAAAAGCGGCTCATCTGGCAGATTCTCTGGTTCCCTTCAGCTTTGGGGGAACTTTGCTGACCTACGCCTTGACCAGGAATATCACAAAGGCATTGTCTATTCTTATGGTTGATTTTTCCTGCGCTTTAAAGCTGTCCATGCCTATTGCGGTTCTTACAGCCATGAGAGAGTGCCAGGAACATCACATTACAGTAAAGGGCGGAAAATTTTTGGAAGCAGTGGCAGAAGCAGAAACTGTGGTCTTCGATAAAACAGGTACCTTTACCAAAGCCCAGCCTACGGTGGCCCAGGTGATTCCTTTCGGAGGAAGAAACCGGGAGGATATGCTGCGGCTGGCCGCATGTCTGGAGGAACATTTCCCTCATTCCATTGCTAATGCAGTGGTAGCTCAGGCAAAAAGAGAGGGGCTTGCCCACGAGGAAATGCACAGTAAGGTGGAATATGTGGTGGCACATGGAATTTCATCCCAGGTAAATCAGGAAAAAGTGGTGATTGGAAGCTATCACTTTGTATTTGAGGATGAGAAATGCCGGATTCCAAAGGGAGAGGAAGATAAATTTGAAAAACTTCCAGGAGAGTACTCCCATCTGTATCTGGCGGTTTCCCAGGAACTGGCTGCAGTTATCTGCATTGAAGACCCTTTGCGGGAGGAGGCCAGAGATATCGTGGCAGCTCTGAAAGCGGAGGGAATCAAGAAGGTAGTTATGATGACAGGTGACAGCCAGCGGACAGCTCAGGCTATTGCCCGAAAGACAGGGGTAGACGCTTTTTATGCAGAGGTATTGCCTGAGGATAAAGCTTCCTTTGTGGAAAAGGAGAAGGCCCTTGGCAGGAAAGTAATTATGATAGGAGACGGTATCAACGATTCACCGGCTCTGTCTGCGGCTAATGCAGGAATTGCTATAAGCGGAGGGGCCCAGCTGGCCAGGGAAATTGCTGATATTACCATTTCCGGAGAAAATCTGGACCAGCTTGTAATCCTGAAAAGAATCAGCGGCCTTTTGATGAAACGGATTCACAGGAACTATCGTTTTGTTATTGGCTTTAATATGGGGTTGATTCTTTTGGGGCTGTCTGGCTTTTTAGCCCCGGGTACTTCAGCCCTTCTCCATAACATGTCCACCTTAGGAATTACTCTGGAGAGTATGACCAATATGCTGGATAAGGAGATAAGGAGAGACAAGTAAGGAAAGACAGGAAAATATTTTCTTTGCAGGGGGTATCACATTAAGCGGGATTTTGGAATATTTATACATTTTATTCCCGCAGGCAACGAGCCAAGGGGACATGCTTGCATCGGGGTATTTGACTGCTGAGTCAGAATAGCTTTGAGCATGAAGCCTCAAAGCTATTCTGGACAAATTCCCATAAATTGTATAAATATCCTTAATATATGCTTACTGCGACACCCCCCATTTTTTCTGCTTACTCCATGGCCTGGAGTTTGTGAAATGCAGCCTGGGCGGCTATAGCGCCATCGTTTACTGCAGTAACTACCTGGCGCAGCTTTTTACTGCACACGTCTCCGGCTCCGTAAAGGAGAGGAATTTTTGTTTCCATGGAGGCATCTGTCAGCAAATAACCCTTTTCATCTAACACCCCCAAATCCTTTAGAAATTCAGTGACAGGTTCTGCGCCAATGTAAGGGAAAATACCCCATACAGAAAGCGTACGCTTTTCGTCGGTTTTTATGTCACGAATTTCCAGTCCGGTTACATGGTTTCCGTCATCCAAAATTTCAGTGGGAATCACATTCTGGATAATTTCTATTTTTGGATTTGCTTTTACTTTATCTACGGTAATCTTGTCCCCACGAAAGACATCTCTTCGCATGAGCAGCCACACCTTAGAAGCGAAACCAGTAAGATACAGAGCCTCCTCCAGGGCTGAGTTGCCTGCGCCTATGACGGCGATTTCTTTGTCCCTGTAAAAAGCTCCGTCACAGACTGCGCAGTAGGAAATACCTTTTCCAATATTTTTTTCTTCTCCCGGAATGTGCAAAAGACGTTCTCTGGTACCGGTGGCTATGAGAACGGCCCGGGACAGCAAGACTGTACCGTCTTCCAGAAATACCTGCTTTTTTTCACCATCCAGGATGTCTGTTACCTTTCCGGATT
>CABSEJ010000058.1 GCA_902476765.1 uncultured Blautia sp. | reverse complement strand
GATATTTTGTTATGATTGCTAAAAACAAGTATAAGACAAACCCTTTAAAAATTCAATCCGCTTTCTGACTAAAGCGTTTATTTTTGTGCAATCTGCCTTGATACCCCAAAATTCTTCTGTTTATTCGCCATAATACACATATACTTCGCTGGCTACAGCACTTACTTTTCCCCTTTTGTCCACTGCGATGGCCGAGAAGGTATGCTCTCCCTGGGGCATAGGCAGCGGCTCCGTATATTTCTCGCTTTCCAATGTAGGTTCCTGGTCAAAGGCATAATATACGGTACATCCCTCCGGCGCTGTTACGATAATAGACGTGCTGCTTTCATATCTGCCGGACACAGGGGCAATCATAGGCTTATCCGGCAGGCCAAACTGAATGGTGTATTCCTGTTCTCCAACCTGGCTGGGGATTGATTTCTGATTATAGGCCACATACCGGAGAACAAAGCTTCCTTCCTCTTCCAGGGAAATGGCTCCTTCATACTTGGTGCTGTTCCTGTCCGGCCTGGAACCGTCCAGAGGATAGTACACTTCTCCATTCCGGGGAATATCTGTAAAAGTAAGGGATAATTCTTCCGCATAAGTACCGCCTTCTTTTGAAATCTCAGGAAGCTGGCACACATAAGTCTGGTACGTCTCTTTCATTTCATCGCTGGCTTCCTCCATCACATCCCGGATAGCCTCATAGTTTTCTTTCTGCTCATAAAACCGCAGAAGTTCTCCATAGGCGCTGGTATTATCCGGATAAGCACTGACAATAGAGAGCAGCATGGATTCGGCCGCCTTTTCATTACCCTGTTTTAAGTAAATTTTCGCTTCCAGCACCTGAGCCTCCGGGCTGTCCGGATTTAATTCCAGGGCTTTTTCCGTATATTTCAAAGCATTTTCATAATCTTTATTGCTGAATTCTGTTTCTGCCTGGGCCAATTGAAAGTCAAAAGAGTTAATCTGGGTCTGGTAAATATAAAACAGACCTGCTCCTGCGGCAATGACTAAAGCTCCTACAACTCCCGCCACTGTTCTGCGCTTTTTTCTTTTTCTCTGTCTTTCCTGTTCCAGTCTGCGCTCTTCCCTTTCTCTTTCCTTCTGTGCCTCCAGTTCCTTTTTCTTTCTTTCTCTTTCCTGGATTTCCCTCTGTCTGATCAGGGTCTCCAGGGTATTATACTCCGGCACCCACTGCACTTCCCTGCCGCACACAGGGCAGAACAAGGTGCCTTCCTCAAACTCTGCGCCACAGCCTGTACATTTCATTCTATCAAATCCTCATTCTATAAAAATTCGTCAATATATTGTTCAAATTGTTCCATGGACATCAGCACCTTCCTGGGCTTTGTGCCTTCCTCTTCTCCTACCACCCCTGCCTGACAGAGCTGGTCCATGATTCGGGCCGCACGGTTAAAACCAATTTTAAAAACTCTCTGAAGCATTCCGATAGATGCTTTGTCCTTCTCAATAATAAATTTGCCTGCCTCTGTAAAATAAGCGTCTCTCTCGCTTCCGCCGGCAGCTCCCTGGCCGGAGGAATCCTTTGCAGACTCTATTTTCTGCTGAATTTCCTGGTCATAGCCCTGAGAAGAATGACGGGAAGCCAAAAATTCTACCACGGCAGCCACTTCCTGGTCGCTGACAAAGGCTCCCTGTACTCTGGCAGGCTTCTGATAGCCCTGAGGATAAAACAACATGTCTCCTTTACCCAACAGCTTCTCTGCACCATTCATATCCAGAATAGTTCTGGAGTCTACGCCGGAGGACACGGAAAAAGCGATTCTGGAAGGCATATTTGCCTTTATCAATCCGGTGATAACATTCACAGACGGCCTCTGGGTGGCAATGATAAGATGAATTCCCGCAGCTCTGGCCAGCTGGGCCAGACGGCAGATAGAATCCTCCACCTCTCCAGGCGCTACCATCATAAGGTCCGCCAGCTCGTCTACAATAATTACAATCTGAGGCAGCTTTTTCGGTTTGTTTTCATCCTCTATATCTGAAATTCCCTCTACCCTGGCATTATAGCCTTTTAAATCTCTTACATTATACTGGGCAAATTTGTCATAGCGCTCCATCATCTCTGCGACTGCCCAATTCAGGGCACCGGCAGCCTTTTTCGGATCTGTAACTACCGGAATAAAGAGATGGGGAATTCCGTTATAAGCGCTGAGTTCCACTACCTTAGGGTCTATCATAATCAATTTTACATCATCCGGGGCAGCCTTGTAAAGGATACTCATAATTAAAGTGTTAATACACACGGATTTACCTGAGCCCGTGGCCCCTGCTATAAGCAGATGAGGCATTTTAGCAATATCTGCAATCACCGGCTTTCCTCCTATATCCTTTCCTGCGGCAAAGGCCAGCTTGGAGGGATTATTCTGAAAAGCCTCGGACTGTATCAGTTCCCGGAGCATGACTGTACTGTTATTGGCATTGGGAACCTCGATTCCCACTGCCGCTTTACCCGGAATGGGAGCTTCAATACGGATGTCAGTAGCTGCCAGATTCAGTTTTATATCGTCTGTAAGGCTGACAATTCTGCTGACCTTCACGCCCTGTTCCGGCTGCAGCTCATATCTGGTTACTGTAGGGCCGCAGCTCACATCAGTAACCGTTACGTTTACACCGAAATTATGTAAGGTTTCCTGAAGCTTTCTGGCTGTCTCCCGAAGATGGGCATTGGAGTCTCCCACAGAGCGTCTGCCTTTTTTCAGCAAATCCAGGGGAGGGAACTGGTAATTTTCCGGTTCTTTTGTCTCCTTGGCGTGAATTTCCGCCTTCACATCTTCCACGCCCTTTTGAATCTCTTCCTGAGAGGAACGTGGATTTTTAGCCGGGTTCTTTTTCCCTTGTTCTGTCTCCGGCCGTGGAATCTGACCTTCCTCATCCTTTGGCTGTACATCAGCTTCCAATCCCTCTTCCACTGCCGCCAATTCCTCTATATCCTGCACCAATCTGTCTGTCCTGTGTATGGGAAAGGCTTTTTCCGGCACAAAAGGCAGGCTTTCCTGGTTTTCCCCAGTATCCGCCTCCTGCTGTCTTTCCTCTTCCATCTGCCGGGATTGCTGTCTCTTCTGCTCTTTTTTCCTTCTCCTGTCCTTTTTATTTTCTGTATCCTGTGAATCCTGGAGGCTCTCTGACTCCTGAGCAGTTCTGGCTCTGCGCTTTTCTCGTCTGGCTTCCTCCACGGCCGCCTTTTCCTCTTTCTCCCGGCGCAATCTGGCCTCCTCCCGGCGTGCTTCTCTCCTTCTGGCTGCGCTCTCATACATGGCCATGCTGATTTTCCGCAACATATCGAAGATAGATTTTTGCGTAATCAGTACCAGGGAAATCATAAAAGCTGCCACGATAATAGCATAGGCTCCTACAGTGCCAAAAGCCAATACACATAGTTTGCACAAAAAGCCGCCTAAAATTCCGCCTCCGGTTTTATACTGGGCGGAAATCTCATAATACACCCAAAGGTTATCCTCCAGCACACCGCCCTCTGTAATCATCTGCATAAGCATACAAGCTGCCGTAAATAACAAAAGGAATCCCAGCATCTTTCTGTAAGCTTTTGGATTCCTTCCATTGGAAATCACAAATCCTGCACCCAAAAATAAAAACAGAGGGAGTGGATAGCATACCAGCCCCACAAGCCCGAAGAAAAAACTACTGATAGCATTTCCTACAGTCCCTCCGATTCCGAAATTACTGATGAGCAGTACCACACAGAGAGCCAGAATCATCCAGAGAATAATTTCTGCCTCCATTCCAACACTCCCCGTGGACGCCGTTTTTTTTCTGGTCTGTGCTTTTTTCCCTGCAGGTCTCCCTCTTTTTCTTCCTGTGCTGCCTTTTCTTGCTGCCATTTTTTTCTCCCCTTATCTTTCTAATCCCATTAGGCGCCGGTCAGATAGAAGCTGCCAGCCGCTGCCGCCGCACCTATGATAAAACAGTATACTGCAAAGAAGCGAAAACGTCGCTTCTGTATAAAAACCAACATTTTTTGTATACAGAAATATCCCACAAATCCTGCCAAAACTGCAGCCAGGATATAGATTCCTCCCTCCTGCCAGGTAATCCCCATACCGGGAAGCTGAAAAGCTTCCAAAATCACAGCCCCTATAATAGAGGGTACTGCAAGAAGAAAGGAATATTTCACGGAAAATTTCCGGTTAAAGCCGAACATCAGGCATACCGCTATGGTAAGGCCGGAGCGGGAGATTCCCGGAAACACAGCGATTCCCTGGAAAATACCTATGGCCAAAGCAGTGCCATAACTTACGTCCTTAGGAATTTTCTTTCCCTGAGGAAAGAAATCTGTCACAAACAAAACAATTCCTGTGATAAAAAGCCCCATGGCCGGTGCCAGCAGGTTCTGGCCTGCCGCCTCCGCAAAATCCCGCAGCAAAAAACCCAGAATCGCCGTGGAAATCGTGGAAACAAGCAGCAGAAGCAGCAGCTTCCTGTAATTGTTGGATATGATTTTCCTGTATCTTCTGGCATCTTCTTCGTGCCTGTTATGAAAATAGGTTTTTATGTTTTCTATACCGTCATATATACTTCTGCAGATTTCCAAAACCATTTTTTTGATTTCTTTGCGAAAAGCTCCCAGAATAGCCCCCAAGGTTCCCAGGTGAAGAATCACACCGAAAAACAAGTTGGAGCCAGTATCTATTTTCAGTATATTTTCCAGAATAGCCAGATGACCGGAGCTGCTGACAGGAAGAAATTCTGTAATTCCCTGAACCAGCCCCAGAAGTAATGCTTCTATGATTGACATGATACTATCCTCTTCCTTTGTATTTCATCTCAAATATTTCATCTTATTATCAACAGTTTATTTTATCATAAATCTTCTGATGGCACAACTAAAAATCCGCTCTCTGCCCGCCCTTTCTCTGTATTTCAATTAACTGGTACAGTTTTCTCATTGCCTCCCGGATTCCGCCGGTTTCATCAATCAGTCCCTCCCGGACTGCCTCCTCCCCTTCCAGCATAGTTCCCACGTCTTTCACAAGCTGGGAATTATCCAGCATCAATTCTTCCATTCGCTCCTGGCTCATCCTGGAATGCTGAGATACAAATCCGGTTATCCTGTCCTGGATTTTTTCCATATTGCGATAAGTCTGCATAACGCCGATAAACATACCATTGCTGCGCACCGGATGGATTACCATAGTAGCGCTGGGAACAATAAAGGAATAGTCTGCGGAAACCGCCATGGGCACACCGATGGAATGGCCGCCGCCCAGCACCAGGGACACCGTAGGTTTGCTGAGAGAGGCTATCATTTCCGCAATAGCCAGACCTGCCTCCACGTCTCCGCCAACCGTGTTCAGAAGAATCAGAAGTCCGTCTGTATCCTTACTGTCCTCGATGATGGCCAATTTGGGCAGTACATGCTCGTACTTTGTTGTTTTACTGTTGTTTGGCAGACATTCGTGGCCCTCCACCTCCCCGATAATAGACAAAAGCTGTATGTGATACTGTTTCTCGTTTTCTTCCAGCATCACCTCTCCGAAATCCTCTATCTGTCCGTTTTGTTTTTCTGTATTTTCCAGTTTTTCCTTTTTTTCTTCAGACATAAAAATACCTCCAGTTTTTCTAATCTGGAGGTATTATGTGTATCCCTGCGTATTTTATTCTTCATCCCAGTTGTGCCACACATCGGTTACATCGTCGTCATCCTCAAGCAAATCCAGGGTTTTCTGAAGATTTTTCTTATCCTGCTCGTCTGTGAGAGTTACATATGTCTGAGGAATCATGGCAACCTGAGCCTCTGCCATAGGTATGCCGGCAGCTTCCAGGGCCTCTCTCACCTTACTGAAATCCTCAGGAGCAGTGATAATCTCAAAGCTGTCCTCTTCTTCTGAGAAGTCTTCTGCGCCTGCATCCAGAGCCGTCATCATCAAATCGTCTGCATCCATATCGCACTCCTCTTTATCCAGGATAATCTGTCCCTTCTGATCAAACATAAAAGAAACAGAGCCCTGAGTTCCGATATTTCCGCTTCCCTTTGTAAAAGCGCTTCTCACATTTCCTGCAGTACGGTTTTTATTGTCTGTCAGCGTCTCCACGATAATGGCTACACCGCTTGGGCCGTACCCTTCATAAGTAAGCTGCTCGAAATTATCGGCGTTGGCATCTCCTGCTGCCTTTTTGATTCCTCTCTCAATAGTATCGTTAGGCATATTGTTGGCCTTTGCCTTAGCAATTACATCTCTCAGCTTACTGTTATTAGCCGGGTCCGGACCGCCTTCTTTAACAGCCACTACAATCTCTCTTCCGATTACCGTAAAGATTTTTCCCTTCTTAGCATCGTTTTTCTCTTTTTTATGCTTTATATTTGCGAATTTTGAATGTCCTGACATGTCTCTTCTCCTTTTTCTTCCACGGGCAGCTTTTCCACCCTTACTTTTTGTATTGTATTATTTTCCACCGCAAGGATGGTAAATAAAAATCCTTTTGTGCGGATTTCCTTATCCTCCGACATATTGGGAACATGGCCCAGAAGAGAGGTAAGGTAGCCGTTCAGTGTTTCAAATTCCTCTGTCTCGTCAAAATCAGAACCCAGCACCTGGTCTACCTGCTCTAAGGGAGTCAATCCTTCCATAATCAGAGAATCATCGGTCTGTACCTGGATAAAGTCCTCTTCCTCATCATACTCATCCAGAATATTCCCTACGATTTCCTCCAGAATATCCTCCATAGTCACCAGGCCAAGGGTCTGTCCGTACTCGTCCAGAACAATAGACATATGAATCTTTTTGGCCTGCATACCCTTGAACAAATCATTGATATTTCTGGTTTCCGGTATGTAAGAAGCTTCTCTTATGAGATTGGGAATACTTCGGATGGGAAGATCTTCACAATCTGAAAAAGTCATCTGCTTCATAGCGTCCTTTAAGTGAAGGATACCCACGATGTTATCCAGGTCCTCCCTGTAAACAGGATATCGGGAATTACTGTTATTCAGCATAAAAAGCAGGGCTTCTTTTAACGTAGTCTGCTCTTCCACAGCATTGATATTCTTTCTGTGTGTCATAATATCCTGGGCCTCTGTTTCAGAAAATTCTATAATATTCTGAATCATCTCCGCCTCATTTTCCTCTATAACGCCTTTTTCATGAGCATCGTCTACCATGGAGATTATCTCTTCCTCCGTGACTTCGTCCTCTTTACGGTGAGGGTCTACGCCGAAAAGTCTTACCACACCATTGGAGACCTTAGAAATCACAAAGGTCAGGGGCATAAAAATACACACCATAAAATGGACAATGCCTACGGTTCTGTACACCCAACGCTCAGGATTGCTGCTGAAAATCTTCTTGGCCGCTATGACACCCATAGACATAAGGATGATTAAAGCCAGCACCATCACTACAACTGCTGCGGCTCCTGCCAAAAGCCAGGAGGGAAGCTGCAGGCCCAGTTCCCGGGCACCTGCCGTGAAGCCCCTGTACACATAAGGGGTAATGCTGCGTATTCCGATATAGCCGGTCAAAAGGCTGAGTAAAGTGGCTGTAGCCAAAATAGTATTTATGATAGGGTAAGGATGGTTCATCACTTTTAACAGCCATATGGCTTTCCGGTTTCCCTCTTCGGCCTTTTTCTCAACCTCACTCTCATTGATTTTCTGAACTGCAGAACCAAATCCATACATGATTCCGTTCATAATAATAAATATCAAAAAAATTATCAGGGCCCATAAAGGGCCGGTACTGTCGTCCATAAACTTTTTCTATTCCTTCTTTCCTCTCAAGTTTTTCTTTCTTACCTGCAGAACTAAAATACCATTTTCTTGGGGATTCGTCAAGATTTTCTGCTCCTGCTATGTAGGCAGCTCCAGGCTGATACACAGAGCATGGTTGACCTTTTTTAAAATCTCCGCATCTAAATGGCACACCTTGTCCTTCAGCCTCCGCTTGTCAATAGTGCGGAGCTGCTCCAGAAGAATAACCGAATCCTTCACAATTGCATAGGAGGATGCGTCAATTTCAATATGTGTGGGAAGCTTTGCCTTATTCATCCTGGAAGTAATGGCAGCACAGATAACCGTGGGGCTGTGCTTATTCCCAATATCGTTCTGAATAATCAGAACCGGGCGGATGCCTCCCTGTTCGCTTCCCACCACAGGGCGCAAATCCGCATAAAAAATATCGCCTCGTTTGATAACCACAGATTTCACACTCCGATTTATATGTTCAGATATGATTCTACCCATTTTTTTTGTGTGTATTCATGTATTATCTCTCTAACGTATTTCCGCCCTTATAATAAATCCTGGGAACCCGCTTGCTGATGCAGCATGCAAACTCATAATTAAATCTTCCGGAAAGCTCTCCCAGCTCCTCCATAGTGATACAGTCTCCCCCGTCCCGGCCCAGAAGGGTTACCGTATCCAGCTCCCGGACTCCCGGTATATCTGTCACATCCACCATAAACTGGTCCATGCAGACACGACCCAAAATGGGAGCCCGCTGTCCCCGGATTAAGACACTGCCCTTATTGGACAGGCCTCTGGCATAGCCGTCGCCATAGCCTACCGGTATAGTGGCTACCTTTGTCACCCTTTTTGTCGTATAGGTGCCGCCGTAGCTGATTTCCACTCCCGGCTCCACCTCCTTTATGTAGGCAATGTGGCTTCTCAGGCTCATCACAGGTTTTAATGGCACCGGCTCCCGCTCCACATCCTCCGAAGGATAAAGCCCATAGAGAATCACACCTGCCCTCACTGCGTCCAGATTAGCCTGGGGCATACGGATAATTGCTGCACTGTTAGAGCAATGGCACAGAGGTATAGTAAGCCCTTTCTCCTCAAGAGCTTTACGAAAGTTCTTATACTTCTCAAGCTGCTCCCTGGCCGGAGCCGCATCCTTTTCGTCAGCTCTGGCAAAATGCGTGAACAGTCCCTCCACCTCAATTCCCGGAAGCCCGGAAATCTCCAATATCTCCGGTATGGCTTTTTCCATATCCCGATAACCGATACGGCTCATCCCGGTATCCAGCTTAATATGTATCTTTGTTTTTTTGCCGGCTTCCACAGCTGCTTCTGACAATTTCTGAGCCATGGACAGCTTAAATACTGCAGGTCTGAAATCTTCTCTCACAATAGTGCCGTAATCCTCTTCATAGGTATAGCCCAAAATTAAAATAGGTTTTCGGATTCCGCCTTCCCGAAGCTCCAGTCCTTCCTCTACGGTGGCTACTGCAATTCCCCAGACACGGTTGTCCTTCTCCATGATTTTTCCCAGGGGGAGGGCCCCATGGCCATAACCGTCTGCTTTCAGCACCCCGATGATTTTTGTTTCCGGGTGAAGATTCTGTTTGATACTCTCTAAATTATATGCAACTGCATCCAGGTCTATCTCTGCCTGGATTCTGCTGGATTCTTTCATAAAAGTTCCCTCTTTTCCTGTTGTCCTTTTAAAATCAAAGCCACGGCTTCAGCGATATCCCCGGCTAAAAGGCCAGCTCTGCCTTTTTCTTCTGCCGCCAGGTCTCCCCCGGCCCCATGAAGATAAACCCCCAGTCCCGCTGCTTCCAGAGCAGACAGTCCCTGGGCCAGAAGCCCCAGAATAATCCCGGTCAGCACGTCCCCGCTTCCTGCAGTGGCCATACCGTCGTTTCCTGTAAGATTGATAAATACTTTTTCATCTCCATCGCTTATGGTAGTCCTGGCGTCCTTGCACACCAGCACAGCATGAAGCTTTTTCGCCAGCTCTCTGGTATGTTTGACCGGATTCAGGTGAAATTCTCCGGGGGCCAGTCCAGTAAGCCTGGCCAGTTCTCCCAGATGAGGTGTAAGGATTACCGGAGCCTGGTAAGCCTTCAACAGCTCTTCTCTTCCCTTCAACAGATTTATTCCGTCTGCATCAATGACAAGAGGCTTTTTTCCGTTTTTCAGAATCAGCTCTAATATCCTCTCTGCCTGAGCACTGGTACCGAGACCTGGGCCGATACCGTATACATCCGCCCATTCCAGACTCTGTCCCAGGGCTTCCTCCATATCTTCTCCCTCTGCATAAGTCTGGAGCATAGCCTCTGGAAAGCAGGAAAACAGGGGTTTATTCTCTCTGTGCGTACATATTTTCAACATTCCTGCTCCTGTTTTCATAGCACCATATCCGCTTAAATATGCGGCGCCAAAGGTATTCCTGCTGCCTGCCGCCAGAAAGATTTTTCCATAAGTTCCTTTATTTCCCTGGGGCACTCTCCGGATTCGCTGCAAATCCCCGGCCTCCCAGGCCATAAGCCTGGTTTCCTCCCTGTGCCTTAATGCCGGATGGCTGCGAATACCGATATCCTCCGTCAGAATCCTGCCTCCGTAAAGAGCCCCGGGATAAAAGCACAAACCTGCCTTTTTATAGGCAAAGGTAACCGTCAAATCCGCCCGGACTGCTGTTCCTAAAATCTGTCCTGTATCTGCGGAAATTCCGGAAGGTATGTCCACAGACACCACCTTTTTCCCGGAAGTATTGATGTTTTCTATGATTTCTCTGTATTTTCCCGCTACTTCTCTGGACAAACCTACCCCGAAGATAGCGTCTACTATAGTAGTATATTCATCTAAGTTAAAAGTATTGACAAAGGAAATTCCGTATTTTTTTCCAATTTCTATCTGCTTCTCCATTTCTTTTGTATAATGCTCCGGATTTCCCAAAATACAGACCTCTGTCTCATACCCGGCAAGATGAAGTAACCTGGCAATCACTACGCCGTCTGCTCCGTTGTTACCGGAGCCGCACAGCACCAGATTCCGCTCCAAAGGAAGCCCTTGTTCCCTCATGGCCCGGTACACACTAAGCCCTGCCCGTTCCATAAGAACCAGAGAAGGAATTCCTATTTCATGGATGGTAAAGGAGTCCAGCTCCTTCATCTGCCCGCCTGTAACAATCCTTTCCATGGACTACTCCTCCTGTTTTATTCCTGCGAGCAACGAGCCAAGCAGACATGCTTGCATCGCCGCCAGATTGATACCCCGCATGCCTGCATGGGGGTATTTTACTTCTGGGCCAGCCAATCAGCCAAGTATGTATGGTTGTATAGCCGGGATACAGAAAAACTGCCGCAAAATCTCTTTTACAGCAGCTCCTCTCCCATCATTCTTTATTATCGTGTTCATTCATATAGCAGTTTAAATTATATGACAGCCGCATCAGGCTTTCCGACAGATGTACATTCTCTACAATCACATCCTCCGGCACGTCTAAATCCAGGTGGGCAAAATTCCAAATGGCCTTGATTCCCTGCCGCACCAGCAAGTCCGCCGTCTCCGCCGCATTATTTTTGGGTAATGTAAGTGCTGCAATCTCTACCTCCTGTTTCAGGAGAAATTCCGGCAGCTCTTCCATCATGCGAATCTCATTGCCCCGGATGGAAATACCCTTCAGCACAGGATTCACGTCAAAAATCCCTACTACCTTAAACCCTCTCTTCTCGAATTGTACATAATTGGCAAGAGCCTGTCCCAAATTTCCGGCTCCTATGATAATCATATGGTGAATCTTGTCCAGGCCCAGTATCTTCCCGATTTCAGCATACAGATAAGGCACATTATAGCCATAGCCCTGCTGTCCGAAACCGCCGAAATTGTTTAAATCCTGACGGATTTGAGAGGCAGTGACCCGCATTTTTGCACTCAGCTCATTGGAGGAAATCCGTTCTACCCCTTCCTCCAGAAGCTCTCCTAAATATCTGTAATATCGGGGAAGTCTCCTGATTACTGCTTTTGATATGCCTTTTTCGTCCACGACCAACCCTCCTGTATCCAAAATGCAATTTCTAGGACTATTATATATAATTGTTAAATTAAAGTCAATTATTATTCATTTTATCTGTTGTCAAATCAGGATTTTCCGCTATAATAGAAACGATAGACTTTTAAGAAAAACACATACAAAGGAGAGTTTCTCATGATACTTGCCTGTCAGAATATTGAAAAAGCATTTGACGGCGTCCCTCTGCTGTGTGACGCCAGTTTTCATATAGAGGAAAGAGAAAAGGCTGCGCTTATTGGAATCAACGGAGCAGGAAAATCTACTCTTTTCCGCATTATTGTAGGAGAGATTGCCCCGGAGGAGGGGCAGGTTATCCTGGCTAAGGGGAAGACTCTGGGCTACCTGGCCCAGCACCAGGATTTAACCAGCGATTTATCTATCTATGATTCCCTTCTTGAGGTAAAGCAGCACATCCTGGACATGGAAATGCAGATGCGCCGCACAGAACAGGAAATGAAACACGCTGCAGGTGAAGAGCTGACCCGTCTGATGGAGTCCTACTCCAGACTGACGCAGAAATTCGAGCAGGAAAACGGCTATGCCTATAAAAGTGAAATCACTGGAGTTTTAAAGGGTCTTGGTTTCGGGGAGGAGGATTTCTCCAAAATGATTTCCACCCTTTCCGGAGGTCAGAAAACCCGGGTTGCCCTGGGACGTCTTCTTTTGTCCCGGCCGGACATCATTCTTTTGGACGAGCCTACCAACCATCTGGATATGGAATCCATTACCTGGCTGGAAACCTATCTGCTGAACTATCCGGGAGCTGTTTTCATCGTCTCTCATGACCGTTATTTCCTGGACCGGGTAGTGACAAAAATCGTAGAAATCGACAATACTAAAGTCACCACTTTTACAGGCAATTATTCGGCCTACAGTGAAAAAAAGGCCATGCTCCGCAAGGCCGCCTATCAGGCTTATCTGAACCAACAGCAGGAAATCAAGCATCAGGAAGAGGTTATTGCAAAGCTGCGGCAGTTTAACCGGGAAAAATCCATCCGGAGAGCGGAAAGCCGGGAGAAAATGCTGGAGAAAATGGATGTATTGGAGAAACCGGTGGAAGTAGATGCTTCCATGAAGATTACCCTGCGTCCCAGAATCACCAGCGGAAACGACGTACTGACCGTAGAGCATCTGACCAAATCCTTTCCCTCTCTCCCTCTTTTTGAGGACTTGAACTTTACCGTAAAAAGAGGGGAAAAGGTTGCCATCATCGGAAACAACGGCACCGGCAAAACCACCATCCTGAAAATCCTGAATCAGCTTCTTGTGCCGGACAGCGGAGCCTTCCATTTAGGCAGCAAGGTCCATATCGGCTACTACGACCAGGAGCATCATGTACTGCATATGGAGAAAACCGTATTCGAGGAAATCTCCGACGATTACCCTAAGCTGACTAATACGGAAATCCGTAATCTGCTTGCCGCCTTTTTGTTTACGGGAGATGATGTGTTTAAGAAAATTTCCGCTTTAAGCGGCGGAGAAAGAGGCCGTGTTTCTTTAGCTAAGCTTATGCTGTCTGAGGCCAATTTTCTCATCTTAGATGAGCCTACCAACCATCTGGATATTACCTCCAAGGAAATTCTGGAGGAGGCTCTGAACAACTATGAGGGCACGGTTCTCTATGTGTCTCATGACCGTTATTTTATCAACCGGACAGCTACCAGGATTCTGGAGCTGACCAACCAGAAGCTGGTCAATTATATCGGAAATTATGATTATTACCTGGAGAAAAAAGAAGAGCTGACCCAAATCTATGCTCCCGCCCAGGAGGAGACCCAGATTGTGGAAAACATGTCTGCCACAAAGCTGGACTGGCAGCAGCAGAAGGAAGAGCAGGCCCGCATACGGAAGAGACAAAATGATTTGAAAAAAACAGAAAAAGCCATAGAAGAGCTGGAAGCCCGGGACAAGGAAATCGACAGCCAACTGGAAGACCCGCAGATTGCCACCAATTCCGCCAAATGCATGGCCCTGTCCACAGAAAAAGCAGACATTGCTCTGCAGTTGGAAGAATTATATGAAAAATGGGAGGAGCTGGCACAATAGCCAGCTCCTCTTCTATGTTCTATAGAATAAAACCCTTTATTTTTCCAGCTCTTTGCGGATTTCCAGAATGAATTCCCGGCTGTTTAATACTACAGGGTTTTCCAGACTGGTAATCAGAGCTAAATCCTTTGTCATTCTTCCGCTTTCGATTACAGAAAGTGTAGCCTTTTCCAGCTTGTCTGCAAAGGCCATAAGCTCCTGGTTTCCGTCCAGCTCTCCTCTCTTTCTCAGAGCTCCGCTCCAGGCAAAAATCGTAGCCACAGAGTTGGTGGAGGTCTCCTCTCCCTTTAAGTGTTTGTAATAGTGACGCTGCACTGTACCGTGGGCTGCCTCATACTCAAAGTATCCGTGAGGAGATACCAAAACAGAAGTCATCATGGCCAGTGAGCCGAAGGCTGAAGATACCATGTCGCTCATTACATCTCCGTCATAATTCTTGCAGGCCCAGATAAAGCCTCCCTCAGCTTTCATCACTCTGGCAACCGCATCATCTATAAGAGTATAGAAATAGGTAATTCCTGCTTCTTTAAACTTCTCCTCATATTCCTTCTCATAAATTTCCTGGAAAATATCTTTAAAGGTATGGTCATATTTTTTAGATATGGTATCCTTGGTGGCAAACCACAAATCCTGCTTGGTATCCAGAGCATAAGAGAAGCAGCTTCTGGCAAAGCTTTCAATGGAGCTGTCCAGATTGTGCATACCCTGGGCCACCCCAGGTCCTTTAAACTCATGAACCAGCTCTTTGGTCTGGGTTCCGTCTGCAGCCGTGTACACCAGCTCTACCTTACCTGGTCCCGGAATCACCATCTCTGTATTTTTATATACATCGCCATAGGCATGTCTGGCCAGGGTAATTGGCTTCTTCCAGTTTTTCACACAGGGCTCAATTCCTTTTACTACAATGGGCGCCCTGAAAACCGTACCGTCCAGCATGGAACGGATGGTGCCGTTGGGGCTTTTATACATCTCTTTTAAGTTATATTCCTCCATACGGGCTGCATTGGGAGTGATGGTAGCGCATTTTACAGCTACTTTGTATTTTTTTGTAGCGTTAGCTGCGTCTACGGTTACCTGGTCGTTGGTTTCATTTCTATATTCCAGACCTAAATCATAATACTCTGTGTTCAGCTCCACAAAAGGCTCCAACAGCTCCTCCTTGATGAATTTCCAAAGGATTCTTGTCATTTCATCCCCATCCATTTCCACCAGAGGGGTTGTCATTTTAATTTTCTCCATGGTAATCTCCTTTCTTTTCTTCTAATGGATTTCCTCTTTTAAAACTGCGTCAATATCAAAATTTTTCAGGTTTTCCATTGTATTGGCAATATGCTGGTAAGCAGCCTTTTCCGCCTCTGTCTGGTCCCCTGCTTTTATGGCTTCCAGAATCTTTTTGTGTTCAATATTAGAGGGACGGAGCCTGGTTCTGTATTTGACCGAAGCCATTCTCACCCGCTCCAGATACTGATGAAAATCCCTGAGTGTATGAATCAGCACCCGGCTTTTGGAGGCCTGGTAGAGAAGCTGATGAAATCTGCCGTCCTGGCGGCACACCTGCTCATAATTTCCCTTGTCTCCGTGAAAATCCGACAGCATAATAGCCTCCTCCATGCCCTCCAGCTGTTCCCGGGAGGCATGGCGGGCAGCCATGGCGGCGCACAGTCCCTCCAGTTTGGCTCGGATAAGATACATGTCCATCACATCCTGAGCAGAAATTCCCGTGACAAAAGCCCCTTTGTTTGGAATAATTTGTACCAATCCCTCCAGCTCCAGCTGGCGAATAGCCTCTCGCACCGGAGTTCTGCTGACCCCCAGCTCTTTACCGATAGAACATTCCACCAGCTCGTCTCCTTTTTTATACCTGCCCTTTAATATATCTTCCCGAATCTTCTTAAAAACCTTTTCCCTTAAGGACTCTCCTGCCATTTTCCTCTCCCCGTTTCCTATTTCAAGCTGATTCCCAGGCGGCTGCAGCTCTCCTCTATAACGGATAACAGCTCCTCATCAGTCAGCACCGTAACCCTTCCGTCTTCATACTCTTTGTCTACCCAGGCCTTTACCATGGCCACAAGCTGGCTGTTTTTGTCAATCTGTTTTTCCTGGGGAAGCCGGAAGTAATTATTTATCCAGTGGGCAATGCCGGCCAGGCCGGAAGTATTGGATACTGCCACCAGAGGCGCCCGGTTCAAAAACTTTTCTGTGTCAAATATATTATAAATCTCTTCATTTTTCAAGAGTCCGTCTGCATGAATTCCTGCTCTTGTTACATTAAAGGCACTTCCCACGAAAGGTGTGCGGGAAGGAACCTTATAGCCGATTTCTTTCTCATAGTATTCTGCCAGCTCTGTAATCACTGTGGTATCCATGCCGTCCAGACTTCCTTTTAACTGGGCATATTCAAATACCATAGCCTCCAGAGGAGTATTTCCCGTACGTTCTCCGATACCGAAAAGGGAACAGTTGACTCCGCTGGCTCCGTAAAGCCAGGCTGTAGTAGAATTGCTGACAGCTTTATAGAAATCATTATGTCCGTGGAATTCTATCAGCTCTGAGGGAATGCCTGCATGGGTCATAATACCGTATATGATACCCGGTATGGAGCGGGGAATCACGGCTCCCGGATAGTTCACTCCATACCCCATAGTATCGCAGCAGCGTACCTTAATGGGAATGGAATATTCCTCCATCAGCTTAGTCAGCTCCAGGCAGAAAGGAATTACATAGCCGTATATATCTGCTCTGGTAATATCCTCCAAGTGGCATCTGGGGCTGATTCCGATATCCAGGCAATCCCGGATGACGCTTAAATAATGCTCCATGGCCTGGCGTCTGGTCATTTTCATCTTATAAAAGATATGATAATCAGAGCAGCTTACCAGAATTCCTGTCTCCTTCAGTCCAATATCCTTTACCAATTCAAAGTCTTTTTTGCTGGCCCGAATCCAGCTTGTCACCTCGGGAAACTGATATCCTTTCTCCAGGCATTTATAAACAGCATCTCTGTCCTTTTTGCTGTAAAGGAAAAACTCACACTGTTTAATCTTCCCGTTAGGCCCTCCCAGCTTATGCAGGTAATCATAAATGGTGACAATCTGCTGGGTACTATAGGGGGCTCTGGACTGCTGACCGTCCCGGAAGGTGGTATCTGTAATCCAGATGTCATCCGGCATGTGGTGAGGAACAATTCGGTCGTTAAAGGCAATCTTCGGTACCTCAGAATAAGGAAACAGATTGCGGAACACATTTGGCTTCTCCACATCCACCAGAGGATACATATGCTCCTCCAGTTCCAGCAAATTCGTATGGTAATTCATT
The DNA here is from genome assembly GCA_902476765.1 of uncultured Blautia sp. Lineage (GTDB taxonomy): Bacteria > Bacillota > Clostridia > Lachnospirales > Lachnospiraceae > Blautia. The sequence continues at coordinate 525 of CABSEJ010000058.1, read as the reverse complement.
CTGACAGCTCTGTCTATCATTTTTCTCACTCCTTGTTTTCCGGGGCCTGGCCCCTGGCATACCCTTTTCACTGTTCCAGTCAGGGTTTTGCCTTTTCTTTGGTTGTCAAATTGTTTGTACTATTGTATACAATTATACAAACCATGTCAAGACAGATTTTTACTTTTGATAATTCCCATAACCTGAGATTATATCTTACACTCCTCCCACAGGAGAAAGGGATTTAACTGGAACATCCCCCATCCCTGGACATTGTGAGGGTATCCCAAATCTCTGGCTGTGGCCCGGAGTCTCTTCTTTACCTCCAGGTTGGTAAATTCCGGGTGTTTCTCCAAAAGCAGGGCTATGCCCCCGGATATGATAGGTGTTGACATAGAGGTACCGCTTTTTACCGCATAGGGAAAGGGGCCGGTCTTGTTGGCACAGGATATGATTTCATTTCCCGGGGCCACGATATCCGGCTTGCTGACACATTCTCTGGTAGGCCCTCTGCCGGAAATCCCCTGATTTTTCATCAGCATATCG